>QMLZ01000133.1 GCA_003646995.1 Deltaproteobacteria bacterium
AGAGAGAGGGATTCGAACCCTCGGTGGATCTTTCGACCCACACTCGCTTAGCAGGCGAGCGCCTTCAGCCAGCTCGGCCATCTCTCCGCGTTCCTTCCCTAATAGGAGGAAGGTATGAAATCTGAGTCATACTTAGTTAGGTATAAATTCCGCCTCGCCTAACCTTAAACTGGCGGTCTGGATAATCCAAATTGTCCAGCAACTTCTCATGGCGGAGGGAGAGGGATTCGAACCCCCGTGACCTGAACGGCCAAGCGGTTTTCAAGACCGCCTCCTTCAACCACTCGGACATCCCTCCGACCATTTTTGTTAACAATATAACACCTATAACACCATGAGTCAAAGGCTTTTAGCCTTTCCCTTTTCACATCCTACTTCGCATTACTGAAATGGTCTTTTCATAGTCTTGACTATAAAATATAGCTGATCCTGCCACGAAGACATCTGCACCTGCTCTCGAAATATGGGTTATGGTCTCAGGGCCAATGCCGCCGTCCACTTCTATTTCAACCTCCAGTCCCCTGGCCCTTATTTTAGCCGATAATTCTTCCACCTTGGGTATCATGGCAGGTATAAACCTTTGCCCTTCGAATCCCGGATTAACAGTCATAATAAGCACCATATCAGTGTCTTCCAAAACATGGTCGAGCATGCACAACGGGGTAGCCGGATTAAGCGAAACCCCTGCCTTCATTCCTCTTTCTCTGATGTAAACCAACGTCCGTTGGAGATGTCTCACCGCCTCTGCATGAACAGTAAGGATGTCTGCCCCTGCTTCCTTGAAGGCATCAATGAACTGATCGGCATTTTCTATCATCAAATGAACATCAAGGGGCAACTCTGTAACACGCTTTACAGCCTTTACTATCATGGGTCCAATAGTGATATTGGGTACGAAGTGCCCATCCATCACATCAATATGTATATAATCTGCCCCGGCCTTCTCTACTGCACGTATTTCTTCTTCAAGCCTTGTAAAATCAGCCGAAAGGATTGATGGGGCGATTTTCTTTGTCATCTCACCAAACCTCCTTCAAGTCCCATTGTTACAAAATCTACCGCTGGCACAAACCAAGAGGCCACGAACAAAATCTTCCTCAATGCCAGGTTCCACGCTTTCATTTTACCGGATCGCGGACTCTTACTTCTTCGCCAGCATGGCCGCAAAAAATCCGTCAAGACCATGCACGTCTGGCCAGGTTCTGAAAAATCCTTCCTCGTCCACAAACTCCCTAACCAAAGGAGGGGCGGAGCCTGCCAGATCCACCACATACATCTCTGGATGTTCTTCCAGGAAGCTCTCCACAAGCCCCTCATTTTCTTCTCTCGAGATGGTACAAGTAACATAAAGCAGGGATCCTCCTGGGGCCAAGACTTCACATGCTCTGGTGAGGATCTGGCCTTGAAGCCGGGAAAGTTCTTCAATATGGGATTCTTTCCTTGCCCACTTTATGTCAGGGTGTCTGGCAATTACCCCAAGGGCTGAGCAGGGGCTATCTATCAAGATCCTTTGAAATCTTTTTTTAAGGAGTTTTTCAAGAGGCCTGGTTGCATCTGCAACCAAAGGATATACCCAAGAAATTCCCAGCCTCTCACAAGTTTGCCTCAGCCTTACCAGGGTTCCCCTTTTTATGTCAAGGCCAAGAATCCTCCCTTGACTGCCCACTTGCTCTGCCAGGTGCGTTGCCTTGCCTCCCACGCCAGCGCAAAGTTCCAGCACGCAGGCTCCTTCGGGAGGTCTAAGCAACAGTCCACAGAGTTGGGCGGCCTCGCCTTGTACTACGAAGAGCCCTTTATTGAATGCTTCCAGTTCAGCCACGGGTGCATTTAGACCTTCAATGCAAATTCCTATGGGACTGAACCTCGCTGGAGATACGGAGATCCCCTTTGCTACCAAACGCTCAATGAGGGCTGGCCTTGTTGTCTTAAGGGTATTTACCCTTATCACTAATTTGGGTATTTCGTTTGATGCCTTGAGCAAGGAAATGGTTCGGGCTTCACCCAACTCTCTTATCCATTTCTCTACTATCCATTGAGGAAAAGAATATTCAATGGAAAGCCTTTTTACCTTGCCGACACCTTCTGGAAACGGCTTTAGGCCCTCCTTTTTGCGTATGACCCCCCTAAGCAGTCCATTTACAAACCGCCCAAGGTGAGTCCTCCCCTCTGCCTTGGCCTGTTTAACGGCCTCATTAACTGCGGCCGACTCAGGGATGCGGTCCATGAATAATATCTGGTAAAGGGCGATCCTCAGGATATTTAGAATACGTGCCTCTAGTTTGTTGAACGGAAAGTCAAGACATTGCTCTACGTACCAATCTAGCCTGAGACGCCACCGTAGCACCCCATTGGTAATGTGAACACACAGGGATTTATCCCTACCGCTTAAGCCGGGATATTTTTGGAATGACTGTTCCAGAAAATAGCGGGGCAAAAGGCCCTTTTGGTCGAAGTTATTAAGTGCCTGAAGGGCTAGGTCTCTCGGATTCGGGTTTACCATTTTCCAAGAAGGTCAAAAGACCCCTTTCCACGATTTCCAGGTCCACATCGGTGTCAAAGCAAGGTCCATGGGGACGTCTGTTAAGAATTCCATACACTGGTATGGGATAGGTATCCTGTATCCCACTTGTCAAATCGCGCTCGCAGGCCACAGCAATGATTATCTCTGGCCTCTTTTCCACCACAATCCTGCGCGCTATAGTCCCACCCGTGGCCACTGAAATGCAAACCCCATAGCGTTTGGAGATGCCCACAAGATCTTTTATTTTACATCTTCCACAGGCCTTGCAGTTTTCAATGTTGCCGGTAATGCGCACGCCACACTCGTGAAATTGAAGACAGTGGGGAAGAAGCATCAGCAATTTTTCAGGCCTTACCTTTTTGGCTTCTGCTAACACCAGCCGATTGTTAACGGCTATGAATGATCGCCTGAGCTCATCTTTGCTGATTCCCAAAAGCCTCCCTAGTCCTACAAGAATGGGAAACAGAAATCGAATCACTATCCCACGGGATTTTCGGTTTACAAACAGATTCCTGCCCCACAGGATAGTAAAAACAAGGGTGAGCGCTCCTCCTAATGCGAACAGGACAATGCCAGCAAAACACAATCCCACTATAAGGGGCAAGTGCGGGTTTATATTCCTGAGCCCCACAGTGGGTACCCACCAGAGAACAAAGGCCACTCCAACCAGAACAAAGCAGCAAGCCACAAGCAAGAATACAAATTTCCTCCCAGAGGTACTCTCTGGGCCAGAGAATGCATCGTGGCCTTGTTTGTCAACTGCGGCCATAGACTTATCCTATATTTCTACGGCATGCACTAGGCTTGAAATTTGTCGCCCGGGCGGAGGGAAAAACCCTTTACTATTTCTGCCACCCGCATCCTTTTCTTACCAGGAAGCTGCATCTCGCCAATTGTAACGACCCCGTCTCTTGCTTGCACCCGCACACCACTCGAGTCAAAACCTAATACCATGCCAGGCTCAGCCTCCACTAACCCTTCTTCCACACCGGTTATGCCAAAAAGCTTCACCTGTTTGCCATTGACAAAACTAAAGGCGCCTGGCCACGGATCAAACGCCCTTATCTTGCATGAAATTTCACCTGCAGATCTGTTCCACTCTATTTTGGCCATATCCCTAGTTATTTTAGGCGCATATGTCGCAAGGGAGTCATCTTGCACCTCCAAGGAGTAATCACCCCTCGTCAAACTGTGCAACACATCGATGAGAAATGGTCCTGCCAGCGATGAAAGCCGATCGTGTAAATGCCCACCTGTTTCGTATGGCTCAATGGCAATTTCCATTTGTCGTATCACCGGCCCGGTGTCCATACCCTCGTCCATCATCATGGCTGTGAGTCCCGTCTTGGACTCCCCATTGAGTATCGCCCATTGTATGGGGGCAGCGCCTCTGTACTTGGGCAAAAGCGAGGCATGGATGTTAACAGCCCCCCAACTGGGTACTTCTAGTAGAGCCTTCTTCAGGATTTGCCCAAAGGCAACCACCACAAGAAGGTCAGGCGACATTTTTCTTATTTCCTCGATGAATTCAGGATTGGAAGCGCTTTCTGGTTGCAGTACCTGTAGCCCTTGTTCCAGGGCTACCTCTTTTACAGGAGGAGGGGCTACCTTTCTCCCCCTACCTTTTGGGCGATCCGGTTGGGTCACCACGGCCAATAAGGTAACCTCGGTCTTTGTTAATGCGCGTAACGCAGGCACAGCAAAGTCAGGCGTGCCCATAAATATGACTCTAGGTCTGGGACTTAGTGAAGGAGTGTTTAAGATGCTCACCGGCAAACCGTTATCGCTCTTTACTTGCTAAAATCTTCTTAAGCTTCTTTTTATACATTGCCCTCTTGAGGCTGCTAATGCGGTCAATGAAAAGGACACCATTGAGATGGTCTATTTCATGTTGAAGGCATATGGCCAATAGCCCATCAGCCTCAATCTCCAGGGGATTGCCGTTTATATCAACGCCTCGCACCAATATTTCAGCATTCCTTCTCACTTCAGCAGAATAATCTATCACACTCAGGCACGCCTCTTCTGATTTGGTGGTACCCTCCCTCTCCACTATCTCCGGGTTTATCAGGACGCAGGGTTTTCTAATGTCCTTTTCATCTGGCTTGAGGTCAAACACGATGACCCTGTCAACGGACCCTACCTGATTGGCGGCAAGTCCTATACCTGGGGCGGAATACATGGTGTAAAGCATATTATCTGTTAGCTTTTTCAACTCCCCATTTATATCGACCACAGGTCGGGCCTTTTGCCTCAAGATGGACGAAGGGTATGTGTATATCTTTAATTTTTCCGATTTTTCACTCATTTGCAATACTTCCAGAGTTACTTCTGTATCCATACTAACCATTTGTGCACTACAAATCAAGGTGCGGGCCCCCAAATTACCCTTGACTTTTTCACTGCCCAAACTTAATCAGGTTAAGGCGTGGACAGCCTTTTGGAGAACAATATGAAAAGAATCGTTGAATTTCTCTTTGAGATAGGAATGCTCAAAAAAACCCCTAGGACTGGTTATCAGTTCCTTGGTTCAGGCAAGGAGTCTGTAGCCGCACATTCTTTCCGTACAGCAGTTATAGCTTATGTACTTGCGTGTAAGAACCCGAAGCTTGATATGCGCAAAGTGGTGCTGATGTCTCTGTTTCACGACTTTCACGAGGCAAGAACAGGCGACCACAACTATGTGAACAAGAAATACGTGGTGGTCGACGAGGAAAAAGCCATTAAAGACCAAGTAGACTCTCTTCCGTTTTCTAAAGAGATCCTTGATCTGAGCCGAGAATTTAGTGAGGGCAGGACACCTGAAGCCCTGGCCGCAAGGGATGCTGATCAGCTGGATCTCATATTTGAACTCAAAGAACACCTAGATGTAGGAAATACCTATGCAAAGGACTGGCTAGTGTTTGCCCTAAAGCGACTCCATACCGCTGATGCCAAGAAAATGGCTGAAGAGGTAATGGCCACCGACTGGACCTCCTGGTGGTTTGACAAGAAGACCGATTGGTGGGTGAATGGACCTGAAGGCACCAAAAACAGTGGATGATCCGTTGACGTTTTCCCGCAAGCAGGGGATTATGCGTCTGTGCCTCATTGCGTCCCTGACATTTCACGTAATCGTACTTGTTGTTGTCAACCGTGCATTCCCTATCAAGTGGGCCATGAAACCCCTCAGGGTCTATCACGTGGAACTGATCCGTCCACCCGTAAAGGACATGGACTTGGATAAAGATGTTCAGGGGCTGGCCCGGCTCAAGGATACCAACTCCAAGCCCGTGATCCACGGTGAGGACACCATATCACTGGATACCACTGACAAGAGGTACGTTTCCTACGCCAAGGTGATCAAAGAAGCCCTTATGGCCCAATGGAAGTACCCACAGGAGGCAAAGGAAAACCTCGTTGAAGGCCAAACATTCTTAGTGTTCACTCTCTCGCGGGACGGCACATTGCTGGATTTGCGGCTTCTTGGGTCTTCTGGTTATAAGATTCTTGATGAGGAGGCCATGCGAGCCGTTAGGGCAGCTGCCCCTTTCCCGGCATTTCCTGGATCAGTAACAGTTGCAAGGCTGCACATAAAGGCAAACTTCGACTATAGGTTGGCAGGAGGCGGAAACTCTTCACAGTAAACGAAACAAGGGTTAGGCAAGAATAGAAATGGGGTTTTTTCAAGGGATAACGTATAACATAAAAGGGCTGTTGTTCTCACTGAAATCACCCAAACTCCTGATTCTGGGAATCGTGCGGTTCGTGGCTGTCTTGATCCTGACAATTATATCCGCCACCCTTATCCTTGCCTATCATCAGCAGGTCCTCAACCTTATCTGGGCCAAGCCCCAGAGCCATTGGATCATATGGTTATGGCATGTCGTGTCATGGCTTTTGTCTTTTCTCCTTGTAGGAATATCAGCGGTCATATCCTATCTCGTGGCCCAGATTCTGTTCAGCGTGGTGATAATGGACATCATGTCGCGCATAACAGAGAGGAAAGTAAAAGGCCAAGTAGAGGAACCCAGAGTGTCGCTGTTCAGGTTATTCGGCTACTTGGTACGGCAGGAAATACCTAGGACAACCATACCGGTTCTCATATCCCTTGTACTAATAATAGTGGGTTGGATTATCCCACTAGGACCCATACTGGTGCTAATCTCGTCGCTAACTGCTGTAATATTTCTTTCCTGGGATAACACCGATCTCGTTCCTGCCCGGCGTATGCTGCCTTTCAAGGAAAGGTTCAAGCTGTTGCTAAAAACCCTGTCGTTCCATCTCGGCTTTGGACTGCCGTTTCTTGTCCCCGGGGCAAATATTATATTTTTGTCCTTTGCACCGGTAGGTGCCACCCTCTACCATATTGAAAAAGAGGCCTCTCAAACTCCATCCAAGACCAATACCCGGCTTTCCAGTTAATCCGCTAGCTGGGATTCGTGGACCGCCACCAAATATTCCTTATTCATCCATTACATTTTACTTCAGGATCACGGGTTGGGGAGTATATCTGCCGGATGCTACCTCTTCCCAAAATTCTTTCTTGTCTTTCATCCAATCCTGGCCAAACTTTTCGCTGAAAAAGCCTCCCAGCCGGTCAAAAAGCCTTTTCCACATAGCACCCGAACTAAGGGATAGGACGTCTTCCAAAAAAGGGACCATCTCTGTCATGTATTCCTTGGGGATGAATGCGCTAGCGCCCATCTCAACAGATTTACGAAGTGCGCTTGGAGAAAGCATGTGGGCCGTTAGCATTACGGCAGGGAAGCCCAGTGCCACCGCCGCGTTCAATAAGTCAAAACCTCTGACTCCCATAATATCGAGGATAACCAGATCATAGCTCCAGGACCTTAGCATATGGTATCCTGTCTCATAATCAGTTGCCTTATCCAATAGAAGACCTTTAATACCTTCGAGTTGCTCGCTAAGGACCTCAAGGACGTCAGGTTCGTCGTCTACAGCTAACAGGCGTTTGTTTTGAAGGGGGCTGTGAGTCATGATATGCCTTCCTTACTGTTTTTTCATTTTTCGCCGCTCCTCGTCCCTGATTTCCCTTCGCAGCAATTTCCCCACCTTGGATTTGGG
>QMLZ01000134.1 GCA_003646995.1 Deltaproteobacteria bacterium
CCTGAGCCATTTGTGCTCTTCACTGACTTCGGGGATAATGCGCTTGTCTTTACCCTTTATTTCTGGGTCAGTATGACCAGGCTTTTGAAACGGCGCATAATTGAAAGCGATATTCGTTACCGCATAGACGAGCTCTTCAGGGAGGCCGGCATTGCAATAGCATTTCCTCAGTTGGATGTGCACTTTGATTCCAACAGTCCTCTCAAGTTGCAGTTGCTCAATAGGGAGGACACTGGCCATAGTTTTCCGCGGAAATAGAGGCCTATCCTTTTCGCAATGGAGTAAAATAGGCTCACTTGGACGCAGGTCTTGTTTGGTGCTCTAGATACTCCATACCCTTGTTGGCTTTCTCCCTCCTCCAGAGGAATCGTAGACCGATTACTGTTAGGGCCCAGCCCAAGAATAAGGCATTGTCACCACAAGCCCCTCACTGCCGGTGCATCGAAGGTCAATCGCGGATTTTGGATCAAAATATGTGATTGACAAAAAGTGCTGTAACATATGATAATGAACGGAAAAAAGGCATAGCGGAATAATTTCTACCACAGGTGATGCCACGATGGAACCAATAAAAGAGACCATGAGAGCACTCCTTCAGGAAATGATCCTTCCGGAGCTAAAGGACATAAAGGATACCTTGATAAGGCATGAGGAGAGGCTCAACTCAATGGATAAACGAATTGGTGATATAAACACCCACCTTATAGACCAGAGCAGGCGAATTGATGAGGTAAGGGAGGAGTTGTCAAGACGTATTGATGAGGTAAGGGAGGAGTTGTCAAGGCGCATTGATGAAACCAATAAATCCCTAAATGCCAGGATCGATCGTCTTTACGATGTGATAGTGAGAAGGGATGAGCACACCAAATTAGATGAAAGGGTGACCAGGCTTGAGAGAGATGTTCAGGAGCTAAAGGCCAAGATTGCTGCATGAATAAAAAGACAAAGGTATGGGAGGACCTAACCACCCCACACCACCAATCCCATGGCATGGCGGCTTTCGGGATTCGGGTGATTGGGCAGCACCCGGATGTTCAGTCCGAAACGGCCCGCTTCGCCAAACTCGAAATCTGACTCATACTTGTAAAGCCCCTCACTCAATTGCTGGGTAGAATCCATGACATGGATTATCCTGTCCACACATTTATCATCTTCACCCAGTATACCGCAGTATACCTCGACCACCACATCAGAGGGATGAAGCTGGCCAAGGTGGATCTCAGCCTCCACGTGGCAGGTTTCCCCAACCTCGATTTCTTCCAATTCAGGCATTCGAACTTCTCTAATGGCGACTTCTCCCCAGCCATACATGACCCTTTCTCGCCATGCAGAAAAGGCTCTTAAGGGCTCCCAACCATTCTCCTTAAAGTGGAAACCTCTCTGGGCAGCGGGGAGGTAGAACATTTCCCAGTAATCCTCTACCATCCTGTGGGTGTTAAATACGGGACAAAGCCGATGCATTGATGTTTTCATTTTTTCCACCCATCCCCTCGGTATCCCATCAGATCCTCTCGAATAGAAAAGAGGTATGATGTCCTTTTCAAGAATGTCGTAAAGGGCACGGGATTCAATTTCATCCTGGAAGCCCTCGTCTCCATATTCCTCGCCACTGCCTATGGCCCACCCAACGTCTCTGTCGTACCCCTCCTCCCACCAACCGTCCAGGACGCTAAAATGAAGGGCCCCGTTGGCAACTGCCTTCATGCCGCTCGTACCGCAGGCCTCAAGTGGGCGGCGAGGAGTGTTGAGCCACACGTCTACCCCCTGTACCATGTGCCGCGCCACTTCCATGTCATAGTCTTCTAGAAAAACTATGTGACGTCTGAACTTTTCTTGATTCGAAATCTGGACTATTTGCTTTATCAGGTCTTTTCCCATCTGGTCGTGGGGATGGGCCTTGCCAGCAAAAATGATCTGCACGGGCCGGTCTTCATTCGTGATGATTTTCTCCAGTCTCCCTATGTCCTTTAAAATGAGGTATGCCCTTTTGTATGGCGCAAACCTGCGGGCGAAACCTATGGTCAAGGTCTCAGAGCTTAAAACCTCGTCTGCTATGGTGAGATCCTTGCCTGAAGCCCCCCTCCTGGCAAGCTGTGCCCTCAATCGCCTCCTGGCAAATGCCACCAATCGTTCTCTGGCGCGCTCATGGGTCCTCCAGAGTTCTGTGTTGGGAATGAGATCCACTCTTTCCCATACCTTTACATTATCAGGGTCCTCAATCCATCTTGGTCCCAGGTATCGGTCATAATTTTCCCTCATGCCTTGGGATATCCACGAGGGAATATGTACTCCGTTGGTGATATGTGTGATTGGGAGGTCCGCCTCCGGCGTCTTTGGCCATATCTTCTCCCACATCTTTCGGCTCACCTTCTCGTGAAGCCGGCTAACAGCATTGCACCAGTTTGACAACCTCAAGGCAAGTACTGCCATGCAAAACCACTCATCCTTGTTTCTGGGCTCCTGCCTTCCAAAACCCAGGAATACGTCAAAACTGATTCCAAGGGATTTGGCATATTCTTCAAAGTAAATCCGCATCAGGTCTGGATGAAAGACATCAATGCCCGCGGGTACTGGAGTGTGGGTAGTAAAAACGCTTGTAGCCCTAACAAACTCGAGGGCCTCATTAAAGTTCAGGGCATATTTTTCCCTCAAATCCCTGATGCGCTCCATGAGGGCAAAGGCTGAATGCCCTTCGTTGATATGGAATACGTCCGCTTCTATACCCATGGTAAGCAACGCACGCACACCCCCTATTCCCAGTACAATTTCCTGCCTGATTCTCATGTCGTGATCCCCGCCATATAACTGTGAGGTAATATCGCGGGCCCAATCTGAGTTTCTCTTTACATTGGTATCAAGCAAATACAGGCAAAACCTTCCCACGTTAACCTTCCAAACCTGTATGTTGACGGTCTCCCCCTTCATGCTCACAGAAACGGTGAGTGGCGCCCCTTCCTCGGTCCGCACAAGGGTCATGGGCATCATGCTGAATCGATTTGCAGGATAGGTCTCCATCTGCCATCCGTCCTGGGTCAGGTATTGTCGGAAGTATCCCCTTTGATATGCCAGCGACACCCCACATACGGGCAAATTCAGATCGCTTGCCGATTTCAAATGATCGCCGGAAAGTATTCCAAGGCCACCGGAGTAAATGGAAAGGCAATCCGCCACACCGCATTCGGCCGTAAAGTATGCAACACGGGAGTGCTTGCCATGTTTGCCAAAGATCCTTTCGTTAATATGCTCAGACATGTAGCGCTTGAACTCGTGATGTACCCTTTCCATGTGCGCTAGAAAGCCCTCATCATGGGCTAGATTCTTAATTTCTTTCTGGGTCAGTCGGCACAAAAGCTCAACAGGGTTTCTTCTTGTTTTCTCCCACAGTTCAGGGTTCACCCTCCTAAATAACTCAGCAGCCTCATGGTTCCACACAAACCACAGGTTGTAAGCGAGCTCTTTTAACGGGTCCAAGACCTTGGGTATCTTTGGTTTTACATCAATTGTTTTAATTGGGAACGTCATAGGTACTCCTTAGCTAAAATAGATACAGAAAAAGTGAAAATCCCAGGGCTCCAGTCCAACGTAAAGACCTTGGGTCTCCACATCTTGAACTCTCGCCGAGTATTTCTCCCCTTTTATGAGGTCAATCATTTTAAGATCACCGGCAGCATCAAACCAATTATGCGGAAACCTGATGCGTCCCTGGCTTGGCATATTGGAAAGATTGACGGCTATTACGATCCTTTCTTTCCTATATCGCAACCCCCATGCCAGTAGATTCCTGCAGCTCTGGTTATCCAGCCATCCATCCACCGCAAACATCTGCCAAAGACCTTCATGGAAGATGGGTATATCTGTTTGCTGAAGCAGTATTGCAGAGAATTCTAAGATATCTTTGTCCAATGGCTCTTCTGGTGCCCTTCTAAGTTGAACAGGCACCCGCATGCGTCTGGCTTCAAACTGACCGTGATGCCAAAGTCTTGCACCTGGCACTGTGGCGTGAATTACCATTGCCACCTTTATCCTATCCCTCCCCAAGGCATCCATTGCGCGGGGTTCATCATGATTCTCCAGGAAACGGAGTAATCGCTGCTGATCGGGGAGGGGTTTGCTCAATTGGTTTTTCAACCTCTCCACGTCTGAGCTTACGAGAGCATCATAAAAGTCCTTGTCATAGCTATAATTGAATCCAGCCTCAAGTAACTGTTTTCCTAGTCCCCAGTAGCTTTCCGCAATGAAGGTGAAATTAGCCCGAATATCTCTTATGCTGTTTATAGCATAAGGCCAGAATTCTTGGAGATCTTCCAGTCCAGTTACGTATTGGCCCCATGTCTTTGCGAAAACTTTGTTCAAGACAAGCATTGCCATATCACAGCGCAGACCATCGCAAAGTTCGCTAACGGATTGGAGCACATCTTTCATTGCCTCCTGGGTATCCCTTTTCATGTAATTGAGCTGGGCCGTGTCAGTCCATGGCGGGAAATAGGGGTCTTTGCCGTGGGCTATGCAGAAAGGCCCGTGGGTGCTTTCGGCTTTGAAAAAACCATTCGGACACGTGCGTGAAGGTCCGGGGCTAGAATTGATATAATACTCAGGATGTTCTTGCACCCAGTGGTGGTCGCATGCGGTATGATTAGGCACAAAGTCCAGAATTAGGTCCAGACCCATATCGTTAAGGGTCTTCTTTAGGGCTTCGAGATCGTTGGCATCCCCGAATTGAGGATCAGGGCTATAGGAGCGAACCGCATAGGGTGACCCCCCCAGGTCCGCTATTTGAAAATCTGGGAGCACCTTCTCACACTCTTTTATTAATCCTTCTGACTTCCTGGCCTCATTTTCAGAAGCAGGGCTCCTTTCCCACATCCCCATCAGCCATACCGCATCCATGCCCATACGTTTGATATTCTCCCACTGAGAGGCGGGAACTTGTGACAAAGAGACCTTACACCCTTGCCTTGCGGACAGTTCATTTAACCATGTCATAAGATTTATCTCGTAGATGTGTGGGTTATTTCGCATTGTTTTTGCCCGCTTTTATTCGAAATAGCTTTTTTGATTCTTCTCTCATATCCTTCCGTAGATTTCCGTCATTTCTCTGAGTTGTTCTGCGAGCTCCCTCCCTAGCTTATCAGGTGTGAGTCTCCATTGCCAGTTACCTTCATTTCGTGCAGGTCTGTTCATGCGGGCCTCTTCACCAAGGCCTAGAATATCCTGCATGGGAAACATGGAGAGCTTCGCGACTGACATCATGGCTAGCCTCACCAGGGCCAACGAGATTTCTCCTGTAGTGACCTCTCGCCCAAGGTATTTGAAGATCCTCTGCCTTTGCCCAGCATCTATCTCATTTTCGAACCATCCCCTGGCTGTATTGTTATCATGGGTTCCCGTATAAACCACGCAGTCTCTTTCGAGATTATGCGGGGCATAAGGATTTGTAGGCAGATCCTCTCCAAAGGCAAACAACAAAATCTTCATTCCAGGCAACCCAAAATGCAACCTCACCTCCGTGACGTCAGGAGTAATAACACCAAGATCTTCTGCAACGATGGGAATGCGTCCCAGTTCTTTCTTCACACAGCCAAAGAAATCCCATGCCGGGGCCTCCACCCAGTGACCGTTTATGGCATTTTCCTCATGAGCTGGCACTTCCCAATAGCCTACAAACCCACGAAAATGATCAACTCTCACCAAATCGAAAAGGGCCAGGTTATGCCGTATTCTCTTTATCCACCAATCATAGCCAGTGGCCTTGAGAACATCCCACCTGTAGACAGGATTGCCCCAGAGTTGCCCCGTGGAGCTGAAATAGTCCGGCGGGACCCCTGCCACTGTTATGGGCCTTTTGTCTTCATCAAGATTAAACAATTCAGGATGCGCCCATACATCCGCGCTATCGTGGACCACGTAAATTGGCATATCGCCGAAAATCCGGATCCCCTTTTCATTGCAAAATGCCCTTAGAGCCATCCATTGTTTGTAAAGGAGAAACTGAACGAACTGAATCTTTTCCAACGAACTTTTATGCTCGCGTCTTACTTCTGCTAAAGCCCAATCGCTCCTGTCTCTTAATTCGGGGGGCCATTGTGTCCAGGGGCTTCCTCCGTTCATGCCCTTGATGATTCTAAACAGCGCATAATCACCAAGCCAATGGCTATTTGTTTGGCAGAATTCCTCGTATTCTCTATGACCAGAAGCATTGTCAAAGTCTTTGAATATTCTTTCAATCAGTTCTTGATTGTGGCTGACTACCTTGCAGTACTCCACCACGTCCTGAGAAAAAACATGCCCTGAACTCAGGATGGAAGGGGGCGCCCACCCCCATTTTACGAGAAGTTCAGGGCTTAGGAACAGGGGGTTCAGTGCAAAGGCAGAACAACTGTGATAGGGCGAATTACCATGAGCCTGATCCGTGGGAGTAAGGGGTAATATTTGCCAATAGGATTGACCGGCCATCTGGAGAAACTTGGCGAACCTATAAGCCCAGGGCCCGAAATCTCCGATTCCAAACTTCCCTGGAAGTGAGGTAACATGGAGCAGGATCCCGCTTGCTCTCCTCTCCAACACCTGTGTTACTTCCATGTCATGGCCTCTCCCCTTTAAAAAATAATGCTGCCAGAGGTGGGAGGGTGATCTTCATGGAGCAATCGCGTCCATGCCAGGGATGGGCCTCGGTCGAAATAGTTCCGGGGTTCCCCATTCCACTGCCCCCATATGGTGTGGCATCCGTATTTAAAATCTCCTTCCAGTTCCCCGGTCTTGGCATACCGACCCTAAATTGATGTCTGGGTACCGGGGTAAAGTTCAGCACTACAACTAATTCCTGGATCTGCTTTTTTCCTTTCCTGAGTAAACAGAGTGTACTTTGTGCCGAGTCATTGCAATCGATCCATTCAAATCCTGCAGTATCAAAATCCAGCTCATGCAGTGCCCCTTCACTCGTGTATAATTCATTGAGATCCTTTACGAGTCGTTTAACCCCTTGATTCAGAGGGTGGGCAAGCAGGTGCCAATCGAGACTCTTCTCGTGATACCATTCATCCCACTGCCCAAATTCCCCTCCCATAAACAAAAGCTTTTTCCCGGGCTGTGCGTACATGTATGCAAAAAGGAGCCTCAGATTGGCAAATTTTTGCCAATCATCTCCTGGCATTTTCCGAAGCAGCGAGCCTTTCCCGTAGACTACTTCGTCATGGGAAAGCGGCAAGATAAAATTTTCACTGAAGGCATAAATCATCCTGAATGTTAATTTATCATGGTGATTTTTTCTGTAGATTGGATCGTAGGACATATATTCGAGGGTGTCGTGCATCCACCCCATGTCCCACTTCATGCCAAAGCCCAGACCTCCAGCGTCCACTGGTCTTGACACCATAGGCCATGCAGTTGATTCCTCGGCTATGGTCTGGATGTCAGGGAAATTTCCATACACTTCTTTGTTGAAGGTACGGAGAAACTCGATGGCGTCTAAGTTCTCTCTCCCACCAAATTTATTGGGAATCCACTCGCCTTCTTTTCGGCCATAGTCCAGGTACAACATTGATGCCACCGCATCTACCCTTAGACCATCAACGTGGTAC
>QMLZ01000135.1 GCA_003646995.1 Deltaproteobacteria bacterium
AGGCTACCTCACCGTCCTCCCCAAGGCACCCGGTAGTCATAAAGGGTTTGCCGAGGGCTATCACGGCTTCCAGCTTATCAGGTGAAATTCCAAAGCTCACTATTCGCCCTTGCTCATCAAAATCCATTCTTTCAAAGCGGGTGAGCCCTTCTTCTATGAGATAGCGCGCAAGTTGGATTCTCAAATAAGTGGACCAGGGGGGTTGGGGCCTATTGGCCAAGCGTGAGCCCTTTTCAGCAAAAAAAGAAAACAGGTGGCTGACTACACCCATGCTCCACAGCCTGTCCATGAGCGCCACCATCTGCCTTTCGGTCTCGCCCATTCCCACCATCAGGTGCGCGCCCACATTGGGAGAGGCGAAAATCTCAAGGGCCCATTCCATCACCTTCCAATAGGTATCCCACTTGTGGGGCCCTCTTACACCATTTCCCCTGTAATGATCAAAAAGCTCGGGAGTGGCCAGATCAATGGCTACCCCGATCTTGTCCGCGCCTGCTTGGAGCATCTCCTCAAGGTCCTGACGCTTCAGGATCGTGGGACTTAAGAGAATGGATATGGGAAGCTTGGTATTTTGTTTTAGCTGGCGCGTCATGGCTATTGTGTCTTTTCGGCACTTGCCGTTTGTTATCATTGATATGCAGGTGCGTTTCACGTACGAGGGCGCAGTGTTGATGGCCTCAATGATCTCGCTCATGTGGTAAACAGGCCATTCCACGTGAATGAAGCTCTTTTCCTCGTAAGAGCCCGGCCTTTTCCTTGCAAGCCCACAGTAGGCGCAGTTAGCTGCGCACCCTTCGGGATAATGCACAAGCAAGTTCACGCATTTGTTAACCGCTCCCCGGTACATACGTCCGTTCATCAGACCAAGGGATATGGCAGAGGCATGGCTCAGCTTGCTATACTGTGGGCTCCTTTTTATTGCCTGCTCATGCATTGCTATGACCCTAGGGCCTCCTCATCAAAGTCTCACCTGGTTTTCCTTTGCCTTGAGAATTGCAGTCGTCAAGGTTGGGATATCCACCCCGTAAATCATTTCGTCTTGCCATACGCTCGCGAGATTCTTTTCTATCATTTCCCGTCTTGCAGATGTCCACTTGAGGGCGTTTTCAATGCGCTGGATATTTTCCGTGGTGGAGAAAAAATCCCCGGTAATTACCACGTTCTCAATGGATCCTCCTGAAAGGGAGAGATATACCTCGAGGAGACCTCCCTTGGTCTTTAGCTGCCCGACGCCCATGCGCGAGCGAGGGTGCTTGTGGGAAAAAATCCAGTCGTGTTGCGTGTAGCGAGTGTTGATGAATTCCTGGATCTTGTTGCTTTCCTCTGCAGAGGGCGTGTCTTCCTGGAAGCGGATTTGGAAATACTCCTCAAAGGCCTCCTGGATGGCATCGATCATCTCGGTGACCTTTAGGTCTGCGCCGAGCTCCCACCTGGCAGCTGTCATTCTCTGGCTGAAGCAGTTGTATCCCTTGTCGTGCAGTTTGACAAGAGGGGTGTTCATGATATCGAGCATCAGGCCGACATCAAAGTCTACGAGAAGACTCGTATGGAACAACAAGGCCTTACCTGACTCAGAGGCTGCGGAAAGCCCGGCAATCTTTTTCCCCTGCACCTCGAGATCGTTCTTGGGCCTGAACGCCGCGCTGATTCCCACCTTTCTAAGGGCAAGAGTGAGCACCTTGCTGAGGGAGTCAAACACGCCTGCAACGCCGCTTTTCAGGCCCGGGTGGTCCACGTTGATACCAAAGCCCAAGGCGACGATATCCGGACCCATGATGACCGTCCCCCCACCTGTGCTTCGCCTGTTGTACTCAATGCCCCGGGCCTTGCACCTGTCCAGCTTCAGGGCAGCCTGGATGTCCTGGTATTTGCCCACGATGACCGACGGTATGAAGGTGTACAAGTGCAGTATGGGGGGCGAGCCAAGATTCGTCACCGCCCAGGGAAGGGTGTCGTCAATAGCAAGTCCCTCTGCCGTTGAAAGGGATCTTTCGATTTCCTTAAATAAGCGCCAAGCCATATTCCGTTAACTGTTCACCGTTCACCGTTGACTGTTCACGGATAAGGAGTTAGAGGTCAGGATAAAGAAGTCAGAAGTTAGAAGTAAGTAGCTAGAGTATGTTAACTGTTTACCGTTGTCCGTTTACTTTCAACACTAAAGAGCTCTCCGCCTTCACCTAACTCCTATCTCTAGCTCACTTTAGCTCACTCTAGTTCACTCCTAGCTGCTGTTATGCCTTTGCCTTCTCTTCTTCTGCCTTCTGGATTTCCTTTTCAATAAACTCTGTTACTGCATCCACGCCGTGGATCAGGTTACCCAGCTCCTCATCCAGGTTGCTTGCTTCAATAACCAGGATCCAGCCATCTCCGTACGGGTCACTGTTAATAAGGGTGCAGTCTTCCTCCAACTCCTCGTTGATCTCCACGATTTCACCTGATACCGGGGCCACCAACTTGCCTATCCATTTGCGAGACTGGATCTTGCCGCAGACCTCTCCCTGCTCCACCTCATCCTCTTCTTCCGGCAGATCTACGAACACGATATCTCCAGCTTCTTTTTGGAAAAAGTCAGTCATCCCCACTGTGACCCTGTTTCCGTCAACCCTGGCCCAACTGTGTTCCTCGTGGTAGTACAACTCGTCCGGCATGTTGTAACCTTTGATCTCCGCCATAACTTCTTACCTCCCTATGAGAATTCACCACCTTTTCCTAGTTTTCCGGTGTGTTTAGCATTCTTTTCCAAATGAATCAAGACTCTGCTCAAGTGGACAGGCTATTTGAACCTTTCCTTTATAGCCCGGGCATGCAAGGGCAGGCCTTCTGCTTCAGCAAGGGTAATCACCACATCCTTTAGGCTTTCAAGTCCGTCTCGACTCAGGTACTGAAAGGTTGGTTTTTTAATAAAATCATCCACTGAGAGGCCGGAAAACATCCTGGCGCACTGCCCGGTAGGCAGCACGTGGTTTGTTCCAGAAGCATAGTCGCCCACAGGCACAGGCGCATATGGTCCCATGAAAATAGACCCGGCATGCTTTATTCTGTTCAGGGTTATGAAGGGGTCCCTTGTCATTATCTCCAAGTGCTCAGTGGCGTACTCGTTCGTAAAGTCAATGGCCTGGTCCATGTCCTGGGCGATAAGCACGCAGGAGTGCTTGGAAAGTGCAGATTCAAGGATGTCTCTTCGTTCAAGCGCATCAAACTCCTCTGTGATAATCTCGCATACCCTGTTGGCCAGGTCTTCTGAAGTGGTTACCAGGACCGCGGCCGAGTCAGGGTCATGTTCAATCTGGGATAGAAAGTCAATGGCAATGAGCTGCGGGTCTGCTGTTTCATCCGCCAGGATTAGGGCCTCGCTGGGGCCGGCTGGAGAGTCAATGTCCACAATTCCATAGACCAGCATCTTGGCCGCAGTAACATACTTGTTTCCGGGGCCCACGATCTTGTCCACCTTGGGCATGGTCTCGGTTCCGAAGGCAAGGCCGGCTACACCCCATGGCCCGCCTACCTTGAAGATCCTATCGCATCCCGCGATATCCGCGGCTACCAAGGTGGCCGAATTGGCCTTCATACCCTTCAGCGGTGGAGTTACCGCCACGATCTGTCCAACGCCGGCAACCTTGGCCGGAAGCACTGTCATCAGTATTGAGCTCGGGTAAGCGGCTGTTCCACCTGGGATATAGCAGCCCACGATGTCCATGGGCCTTGTTATGCGGCCCGCAAGAATGCCTGGTGAAACCTCAACGGACCACATCTCACGCTCCAACTGGGCCCTGTGAAATTTTTTGATGTTCTCTGCAGCGATCTTGAGGCAGTCCACGACCCTTGGGTCAATATTTTCATATGCCTCTTTAATCTCATCCGGGGTGACTTCCAGGTCCCCTGGTGTGATGTCCGGCTTATGTTTCTTGTAATGCTCAAGGGCAACCGCATCGCCGCGGCGTCTAATGTCTTCCACTATTTTTCGTACATCGTCGTAAATGGAGGAAATATCCTCCATGGACCTTTCCATAATGGCCCTTTTCTGCTCTTGACTTAGTTCATTAATCTTAAGTGGGCTGATCTTCATTTATTCCTCCTTGCTTCTGATGTAGTCTTTCAACGCATCAACAGTGCTTTGAAACGCAAGTTGGCTCCATGGGATATCCTCCAGGGAATAGACCCGAACCTCCGAGGTTTCTTCCCCTGCCACGGGAATGCCATTTATGGGTCGACCAATATAAACCACAACTACTTGCATCCTTCCGGGATAAGAGTAAATTCCCAGGAGCCGCTCTATGGTGATATCAATGCCGCACTCTTCCTGGGTTTCTCTAATGGCTGCCCTGTGGACCTCTTCGCCCCGGTCCACATAGCCCCCTGGAATCACCCACTTGCCTTTTTGGGGCTGAATGTCTCTTTTAACGAGTAAAATCCCCTCCCCAATTTCAACAATGGTGCAGGCAACAAGTTTGGGGTCCAAGTAGAATACAAACCCGCAGTCCAGGCACACGAGCCTGTCTGGCTCGTTCTCTTTTAGTCGCCTGCTTTCGAGCCTGCCCCCGCACACAGGGCAGAAGCGGAACTCTGGATCATGGTGGTGCATTTACTTTCTCCATACCTTTTTGTCAAAGCTATTTTCATAGGGGCCGAGCACTACCCTTGTCGTGGCGGCCCATGTGTCCCCGAGGGAAATACTTGCCCGTGAGCCATAGAAAATTGGCAATATTCCTCTTGATGGTGGCCTCCCGGCCAACCGGATAAGGAATCAGTGTGGCAGTGCGGGCTCCGCAGCGGCGACGCAGACGCTTGGGGATGCCGAAGTCATAATAAATATGGCCGCTTCCGCATATGACCACAATTTTTCCCTTTTTCCTTTCAAGGTAATCGGCGACATGCTCTGCCATCGTTTCTTCCCAGACACATTGGGCCTCGTAAAAGAACTCGAATTTCTTGAGCTTTTCGTGGGCGTGCGATCCATAGATCTCTCGCAAGTATTCCCTGTGGGCCTTGTCCGTGAGATCTATTTCGCGCGGCAAAAGGCCTCGTTCGGCAGGGCCAAGGGAATCCAGACCGTCTTTAGCGACCTTTTTTACCAGTTTTTGCGGAGCGTTGATTGCAATGACATGCCCGCCGCGTAGTTTCACAAGCTGCAATAGCGGCCTGTAAAAGTGATAGTCAAACCCCCAGGTTTGTCGCCACTCCACCTGATGGAGGAAATCCTTTTCCGAAATCGCTCCGGCCATGTATCTATCAATGATCGGCTGCATTTCGTAAGGGAGGAATTCAACGGCCAGGGTCAATTTGCCCCATTTCTCAAGCAGGGACTGGAGCAGTTGCACCTGGATCAGGTGATGGTCTGGATTGTCGTGGGTTTCGCCAATAAACACAACATCCGCTTGGGCGAGCCTGTGCACAAGCCCGGAGTATTCCATTACTTCCTGGTGCCCGATGTCCAGGATCTGGCCGGCAAAATAGGGTCTCTTGGTTCCCTCGATCCTCACCATAGGCATGGTAGGGCGCTTCACGGCAGCGCATCCATAAATGCTTCCCAGCACCATGAGTGCAAAGAGCGGGGCCAGTAACAAAGCAGCCCCTCGCCGGGGCACCGCAGCTATTATTTTTATTGTTGGGTTCAGGGGTATCATTAGTAAACAGTATCCTTCTTGACTGTATGTATTCGTATCATTTACCTTGGTATTGTGCAATAGGAAGTAGGGGGAGTTAGGAGTGAGCTAGAGTTAGGAGTGGCCTGGAGTTAGGGATTAGGGTAAAGGATAAAGCTTGCTATATTGTAGCAAGACTTGAGTTAGCATAAAAAAGGCTATACTCATTTTGGAACCAGTTACAAGCGAGCTGGTTGGTAATCTGGAACCAAAAGAGGAGTATAGCCATGGATAGTAAAACGCAAAAAGGAAAAAGGGTCAACAAAGAAACTCTGATTGTCGCTGTGGATATTGGTAAACAGTCTCATTACGGATATTTTCGGACTCCTGAGGGCCAAGAGGTTAGCCCCTTTTGCTTTAGCAACACCTGTGAGGGTTTTGAGCGATTTTATAAGAAACTTTACCGATTTCAAACAGCCCAGGGTTTGCGCCGAGTGCTGGTGGGCTTTGAGTCCACCGGAGTTTACGCTGAGCCCCTGCTGCATTTTTTGAGGGCAAAGCCTGTGGAGTTGGTACAAATCAATCCTATGCACACCAAACGCATGAAGGAGCTTACTGGCAACTCGCCCAATAAGACTGATCGGAAGGACCCTAGAGTAATTGCCGATGTAATGATGCTGGGCCACTTTCTCACAGTAGTGGTTCCGGTGGGAGCCGCTGCTGAGCTTCGCCGCCTGACCCATGCCAGGCAACGGGCTATCAAACAGCGTACGGCCATGATCAACCAATTGCAGCATCTGATTTTTATTATTTTTCCGGAGTTGTTGCAGGTAATCAAGAATGTGTCTTGTAAGACTGGCCTGTATTTGGCCGCTCACTATCCCACACCCCAAGCCATAGTGGCCCTGGGACTGCAGTCTTTGACTCGGGCGATGCAGCGAGTCAGCTGCGGCAAGCTGGATCATCACCGAGCGGTACAGCTTTATCAAGCAGCTCGTCAATCGGTGGGCGTCACAGAGGCCTCTGAGGCAATAGTGACAGAGATCAAGTATCTGGTTGAACAGATCCAGCAAGCCAACGGCTTTGTGCAGCGGTTGGAAGGTCAAATGCTGGAGTATGTAAATCAAATCCCTTACAGTAGGTATCTGTTGTCCATGAAGGGCATAGGGCTGGTGACGGTGGCCGGTCTGATCGGAGAAGTGGGCGATTTTAGGGAATTTTCCACCATCTCTGAGATTACCAAACTTGGTGGCCTGGATCTGTATGAGATCAGCTCTGGTAAACACAAGGGACAGCGGCGTATCTCCAAGCGTGGCCGTCCCTTGATGCGCAAATTGCTCTATTTTGCTGCTATCAACACTGTGCGGGCCAATGGGATCATGCACGCCCCTTATCAACGGATGGTAGCAAGAGGAATGCCTAAAATGAAGGCCCTGGTAGCCATTGCACGCAAACTGCTCGGGGTGATGTTTGCCCTGGTGCGCGACCAGGCACTGTATGAGAAAAACTTTAATGTCCATAGGTATCAGTTGGCAGCATAAGGTGAAGGCGGGAAGATTATCACTTTCTCCATTAAGGCGATCGTGTCGACCTTCTGTAAAAGCATCCATAACTTCCCGCCGTCCCTAAGCCCCAATGAAGCAAGATTAGAGCCTTACAGGGACTCTCAAATACCAGGGTGGGGCTAGGTGACATTCACCAAAAATTAATAAATTACCTTGACAACAATAAACCAGGAGAAAGGAGGAAGAGCTGACCGCCTATGATCTCTGACGGTTTATTTTTCGGCTCCTCACACGAATTTGTGGGTAGAATTGGGGTCTAAAAACTTGAAAGCATGAATCAAATCCCGTACTTCCCTGCCTGTCGGCAGACAGGCTGTTGGTGACCAAACCAATGGAAAGGGGGA
>QMLZ01000136.1 GCA_003646995.1 Deltaproteobacteria bacterium
ACATTGAGCCATAATAGTGACGTTTTTCTCACCAATGGGATTCTCGGCCGACCTTGACGCCGGATCGGGGCAGGTTTCAAGTTCAAGCTTCACATTTGTCATTATTTATCGTAAGGAATTATGGATTATTGAAAAGGTAGGTAAGTGGATGTCCTGGCTTTTTGAAAGATACCCTTTGTCTTGCATATTGGATTTTAAGCCCGGATTTTTTCTGGGCTGGTTTCTATACAAGCTGTTCAGCAAGGTCCAAATTGACGAGCAGGCAAGAGAAAATCTCAGGGAGAAACAGCGACGGGGCACCATTATATACGTAACAAAGTATCCAGGCCACCTTGATTTTCTTCTATATCACTTTCGACTGCGCAAGTCACGACTACCATATCCCCGAATCGGGTTGGATCTCAACATGTCCTTGTTTTTCCCCATTCCCCAGTTCTTAAGAATGGCAAAATTTTACTTGAGACATGTTCTAAAACATGGGAAAGGCCCAAGCCCTTATCAGGGCGGATTGCTTAGAGAGGCAATTCAAAAAGGTGTTCCCGCTCTTCTTTGCCTCCTGGATCCAAAGAGATTTAGACGTCAATTCGTGGAGAAAGGCAGGGACCCTGTAGAATACTTATTGGAAATCCAGGCTACTCTTGATAGGCCCATATTCTTGGTCCCGAGCTTAGTATTGTACAAACATGCTCCAGAGAAGGATCCAAAGGGCCTCCTGTCTATTCTATTCGGGTATAGGGATAACCCCGGCGCGCTGCGAAAGATTTTTCTCTTTTTCAGGCATCACCGCAAGGCGTTTATTGACTTTGGCTCGCCCATAGACCTCAAAAAGCTAATCCATTCAGTGGAACATTCCGGCCGATCCAGGGCTGAACTTGTGGAAGACATAAGGGAGGCAATTATAGAAAGTATCGACAATCAGAAGAAGGCCATCATCGGACCGGTGTTACGTTCCCGTCAGGAGCTAAGGGAAAAGGTACTCAACGACCCGGAAGTGCTTCAAACCATCAAACGCTTGTCAAAGGGCAAGCCTGAGCGGGAGCGCCAGCTAAAGGCAAAGGCTGCTGAGTACTTTGACGAAATAGCAGCAGATTTTAGCCAAACGTATGCTGGGCTCACTTACTCGATTCTTACCCGGTTTTGGAAAAGGCTGTTTCAGGGTATCGAGATTGATCCTTCAGATCTTGCCAAGGTCAGGAGCTGGGCACGAAGGGGACCTGTAATATTTGTTCCTTCCCATAAGAGTCATGTGGACTACCTTATCCTTAATTACCTACTTTATGGACATTATGTCCAGGTGCCCAGGATCGCAGCCGGTCAAAACCTGGCATTTTGGCCCGCTGGCTATATCTTCAGAAAGTGCGGAGCATTTTTTATAAGGAGAACGTTTGGGGGCGCGCGCCTATACACCAAGGTCTTTTCCGCGTACGTCGGACAATTGCTTCGAGAAGGGTTCTCCATAGAATTTTTCATAGAAGGAGGCAGAAGCAGGTCGGGGAAACTTGTACTCCCGAAGACGGGCTTTCTTGCCATCCTGTTGAACGCCTACCTTAAGGGATACTGTAGTGACCTTATCTTTGTCCCGGCTTCCATAGCATACGACAGGGTGATGGAAGAAAAGTCTTACATGCGGGAGCAAAAAGGGGAGGCAAAAGAAAAGGAAAGCTTTCGCCAGATGATAAAGGCCCGACAACTCCTGAAAAAAAAGTATGGAAAGATCTACATTAGGTTCGGCGAGCCCTTCTCGCTAAAGGAATATTTACAAACCCAAGAATCCAGCCCCAGTGAAATGGAAGAGGCCCTTGCATTGAAACTTGTCAAGGCCATAAATAAAGTTACCCCCGTTACGCCCCTGGCCTTGGTGTCTTCGGCGATTCTTTCCCGCCTTAAGAAGTCTTTTGATACCAGCAGTCTTTACCAGGACATCCAGGTGCTGTTTTCCTTTCTCAGCCAAGAAGGAGCCCCGATGGCTTCATCCTTGTCAAGCCTGCAATCGGCCACTGAGGAAACACTTCGTCTTTTGGTATCATGGAAGGTCATAGCACCTGTACAGGAGTTAAGCGGCGCAAGCGTTGTCTATACCTTACAGCCAAAGAAAAGAAGGGAAATAGCCTATTATAAAAACAGCATAATTCACTTCTTTATCGACTACTGCCTTGTTGGGTTATCCCTCTTGGGTGGAAAGGACTCGGAAAAATCCATTGACGACATCGAACAGGATTTCATTTTCTTGAAAGATTTGTTCAGGTATGAATTCATCTTTGCTGATAATGAGGAACAGCCCCGGAAGGGCCTTGCATACTTTCAGCAACTTGGCCTCATAGAAACCATAGATGGTATGGCAAGACTGAGGGTGACCAAGAGGGGATACAACCAACTTCCACTATGGGCCGGACTGGTGAAGGAATTCTTAGAGTCATACTGGATCGCTGCAAAGGCAATCGCTTCGTCACCACCCGACAAAAGGAAACGAACCGAACTACTGAAGAGAATGGCGAGTCTCGGCAGCAAGCTAGTAGCCTCGGGTGTAGTGGACCTTGAGGAGGCTGTGTCTCACATAACATTCAACAATGCCTTCATGTACCTTAACGAGACAGTACTCAGAGCTCGTCGGGATGAAGTAGCCACAGACGAGGAGATAACGCGCCGGGCTGAAGCCCTTGCAGAAAAAATCCGTTCCTTTTCTTCTTCTATATCCGCTTAAGCCTCACCCCCACCACACTTTATTGCCTCTGCCATACGCCTATATTATCTTATACTCCTTTTCGGTCAATTTTGCGTGGGCAGCCGCAAGCCTTGCAATAGGCACCCGCGGCGGGGAGCATGATACGTAGCTCATCTTTATGTGGTGGCAGAACTTGATAGACTCTGGATGACCTCCCTGCTCGCCGCATATTCCTATCTTCATGTCAGGCCTGGTCTTTCTAGCCCACTCGCAGGTTATCATCATCAACCTTCCTACTCCTTTAATATCCAATACCTCAAAGGGATTGTGCTGCAAAATTCCCCTTTCCTTGTAAAGGGGCAGAAACTTGTTTTCTGCGTCCTCTCGTGAAAAAGAAAACGTGGCTTGGGTAAGGTCATTGGTTCCAAAGGAGAAAAACTCGGCCAGTTCCGCAATCCGACCTGCCCGCATACATGCTCTCACCACCTCTATCATTGTTCCGAACTTGTATGGTACCTTAATCTTGTACTTCTTCTCCACATCCTTGTGGATCTGGGTCACATACCTATGGACGTATTTTAACTCTTGCAACGTGCATACCTGGGGCACCATGATTTCCGGGACCATCTGCCCCCCGTCTTTCAGGTGCTCGGCGGTTGCCTCCAAAATAGCACGAATCTGCATGCTGTAAATTTCCGGATATGTAATACCCAGCCTCACTCCTCTGTGGCCCAGCATAGGGTTGGTCTCAGCCAGCGCCCTCACCTTTTTAAGCATTTGCTCCTTGGCCTCTATGAGTTCCTCGGCCAGGTGCTTGTTTTTAAGCTCTTCCAATCCCCTGGTGATCATCTCAAGATTCGCTGCATATTTTTTATGAAGTCCTGGATCCAGGAGTTTCAAGGTCTCGGGCAACGCTGCCATGCCTTCCACTGTCTTTCTCAGCTCCCGCAAACGGGCTATTTCATTCACCAGTTCCTCTGCGGAAGGCAAGAACTCGTGGATAGGAGGGTCCAGAAGCCTGATAGTCACTGGCATGCCGTCCATGATCCTGAAAATTTCTTTGAAATCATCCTTTTGAAAAGGAAGCAGCTTATCCAGAGTGGCTTGTCTCTCCTCGGTGGTGTCAGCCAAAATCATTTCTTGCACTATGGGCAGGCGCTCGGGATGGTTGAACATTCGCTCAGTCCGGCATAATCCGATACCTTTCGCCCCATATTTCTTGGCCTTGGCCACTGCCTCGGGAGTGTCCGCATTAGCCATTACTTCCAGCTCACTGATCTCGTCCGCCCATTCCAAAAGAACCAAGAGGTCTTCCACAAACTCGGGTTCAATCGTAGGCACCTGGCCCTGATACACCTTTCCGGTGCTCCCATCTATGGTAATAACATCTCCTTCCCTTAAAACTACGCCTCCAACAATCGCCTCCCTTGCCTGGTGATCAATAACAATGGCCTCGCATCCGGACACACATGGTTTTCCCATACTTCTGGCCACCACAGCGGCATGGGATGTCTTGCCACCCCGACTGGTGAGGATACCCTGGGCAGCGAAAAACCCATGTATATCTTCAGGTTTGGTCTCTTCTCTCACCAAAATCACCTTTTCACCCAATTTGGCCTTTGACTCGGCCCTGTCCGCGTCAAACACCATCTTGCCTGAGGCAGCCCCAGGAGAGGCGGGCAAACCCTCTGCCAAAATTTTGGCCTCGGCGTTAGGATCAAGTCGCGGATGAAGAAGCTGTGCCAGCATATCCGGCTGGACCCTCAAAATTGCTTCTTCCTCGGTTATTAGCCCCTCATTCACCATATCAATGGAGGTCTTAATGAATGCCGCGGCGTTCATCTTGGCATTCCGGGTCTGCAGGCAATAAAGCTTTCCATTCTCTATTGTAAACTCAAAATCCTGCACTTCCCTGTAATGACGCTCCAGCGTGTGCCTCAATTTTTCGAGCTCCCGGTAAACCTCGGGCATTTCTCTTCGCAATTCGCGGATAGGCTTTGGGGTTCGAATGCCCGCTACTACGTCCTCACCCTGAGCATTGATCATATACTCGCCGTACAGCCTGTTTTCCCCGGTGGCAGGATTTCTGGTGAAGGCAACGCCTGTGGCGCTAGTGTCGCCCATGTTACCAAATACCATGGTACAGATGTTAACCGCTGTGCCATTTGCCATATCAGGTGTGATGTTAAACTCCCGGCGGTAATCTACAGCCCTTTTCCCCATCCAAGACTTAAAAACAGCTTCCACCGCTGCCTCTAGTTGCTCGTGAGGATCTTGGGGAAACGGCCTCTTTGCTTTTGACTCAATGACCTTCAAAAATTCAGAGCACGCCTCCTTTAGAGCCTTTGCATCAAGCTCAACATCATCTCTTGCTTTGTATTTCTTTTTTATCTGGTTGAAAACCTTATCAAATTCTTCATCAGGTATTCCCATTGCCACGGATCCAAACAATTGGATGAGACGCCTGTAGGAGTCATAGGCAAACCGCTCGTTTCCCGTGATCTTGGCTAAACCTTTTACTGTTTCGTCATTCAACCCGAGATTCAATATAGTGTCCATCATCCCAGGCATGGATATGGCCGCACCTGAGCGCACCGAAACAAGCAAGGGATTCTTGGGGTCTCCAAAGCCCTTTCCAGTCTTCTTTTCTAGGGCTGCCATGGCAACCCTGATCTGTTCCTTCAACTCGGGATCCAGCCCCTTTTTCCCCTTGGACAAGTATGAGCGGCAGGCCTCGGTTGTTATTACGAATCCAGGAGGTACGGGCAGCCCTATCTGCGTCATTTCGCATAAGTTGGCACCCTTGCCCCCCAAAAGCTGCTTATTCTTTCCATCCCCTTCTTCAAATGAGTAGACATATTTCTTAGGACTCATGGCTTCCTCCTTGGTCTCGTTTTCTGACGTACTCAAACAGGTATGACAACACCAGCATCAATATGGCAAGACCAGCAATTCCTAAGGCAGGTGCTTGCTTGAAAAAAAACCGACATATGAAAAACGCAAAAAGCCCCGAAAGCAGTGCCCTGAGAATGAATATTTCAAACGATCCCATAAAATCGGCCTCCTTTGCCAGAAACCTGTCTCCAAATCTCACCTGGGTAACTTTAGGAAATCATGGCTTTTTGAAGGGGATCACCTGTCCGCGCTTTCCTGCCTCTTTCTTTTCACCATCTTGCTTTTCTGGCTCAAGGGACTCATCCTCTGGCAAAGCCCTTTCCACCCCTTCAAGCCTCATGAGTATGCCCCCCATAGTAAAGGGCTCGCCATCAATGTATGACTCTCTCAAGATCCACGTTACGGGATGCGCAGGAATCGTGAGTAGAAGGAGGGTGATCTGGAACCAATCCTTCTTTACATCAGGTTTGATGCGTTCTATCCGCCCGTATACAGCCGGTTGATTGTCGTAGTAAATCAAAACAACCTCTCCGATATTTCTCATAATGCGCCTTCCTATTCACTGTCCTTTATGACCGTTGAAGGATCGGTCCTTATCCGATCCAGTTTTTCCTCAAAACTCTTACCCAAATCTACTCCCATTTGCTTGGCACGCCATTTCGCATGAAGGCCTATGTTGCGGCTATCTTTGAAAAAGCTATCCTCTTTCTGCGCTTTTGGATCATAATTGGCCAGGCGGTCCGCCTCGCTCACGTGATAAAAGGTGCGTGAAATCAGCCTTCTGAAATTGGCTCCATTGCACCGGGGACACTCAAGATCCCCCTCTTCTTCGGCCTTCAGGATAAGGGCTTGAAAAACTTCACCGCAGGCCTTGCACTCGTATTCATAGATAGGCATTTTCCCTACCCCCTATACGCCAACGTGGACCCAATGAAGGAATTTACCATACCTTGCACACTTATAAAATCAAGATTGAAATACATCCTCGTGAACCTCGGCAACTAATGCTTGATTAATCATCAAAATTTTATTTTACACTATCCTAACCTAGTATTACAAACAAATCACCTACAATTTGAACCAAAACCGACCCGGAAAGCACGAATTTGTTCATGTCCCTTTTTTGGAGGTTATTTTAGGGACCCGGCAGCGCCCGGGGACTCACGGTTTTCTTCTTGACAGATCAAACGCGATTGTGGCATGTTACGCAATTCACAAGTTGACTTTATCAAGGCCAACATTGCATGTACAAACAAATTCCCCAATCGTGGAAACGAGTAGGAGATAGATTATGGCGTCCAATAAATCATCAGGTCGAGTACTGGTAATAGGGGGAGGAGTAAGTGGAATCGAAGCGTCGCTTTCTTTATCCCGCTGCGGTTTCGGAGTTTACCTTGTGGAACGCATGCCCTCCCTGGGCGGAATGATCCCGAATTTACACAGGTTGTATCCAATTTGCGCGTGTTGCAAGCTTAATCCCAAGATTGCCTTGTGTGATCAGGATCCTAATATCAAGGTGCTTACTAATACCAACGTACTTGAAGTTGCCGGCACAAAAGGAAATTTTAAGGCAAAATTACTGGTCAATGGCAAGAAACGAGAAATCCAAGTAGGCTCCATAGTCCTTGCTTCTGGAACCGAAGCCTTTGACCCAAGCCTTTACGACACTTATTCCTACGGGCGCTATCCCAATATCATCACGAGCGTGGAATACGAGCAGATGCAAAAACCCCTAGGGCCGGAGGGGGGCCAGATAAGGCGTCCATCTGATGGTAGGGCACCTCAAAGCATTGCATGGCTTCAATGTGTGGGATCAAGGGATATAAATACCTGTGACGCCCCATATTGCTCCACTGTTTGCTGCATGTATGCCTTGAAAGAGGCAGTTAACACCAAGGACATCAATAGTGACA
>QMLZ01000137.1 GCA_003646995.1 Deltaproteobacteria bacterium
ACCTGCTTCAGTTGGACCTTGTACTTATGGTATTCCATGGCACCCAACTGCATTGCTACTTTGCCACGAACAACCACCTGTGAGGCCTGACCGCTGGAGGGCTTCAAAAGAATGGGATTCATTTCCGCGGAAGGAAGCAGCCCTGCTGCCTCGGCTTGTGCCACCTGAGCCCTGCCGATCTCCCCTCCTTCAATGGTTACGTATGAGTTGTTGGACATGTTCTGGGCCTTGAATGGCGCCACCTTGTATCCCCTTTTTTTCAGGATACGGCAAAACGCTGTGCAAGTGATAGACTTGCCCACGTCACTACCGGTTCCTAGAAACATTATGGGTCGGGCCATTACCTCAGTCTCTTGTTCAATTTTGTGAAATAGGCCAGGTCAATCCCACGCAAAAAAATTTCTAGCACGCGAGACACAAAACAAGCACAAAGTCAATCAAAGGTTTGTGTGAGTCTATTGGAAGCTATGGTCAACTTTGCATATACCCCGTTCAACAAGGCATTGAGGGCCATATCCATTACCCGAGGAAGGGTTTTGTACGCCACCAGTTGTCGCATCTTTTTTATCTTTTTCCCTGCTATTTCTTCGGCGATTTCACGGCAGAATATTTTAAACCCCTCGAGATCCTTCATCAGCCCCCTCTCATAGCAATCGCTCAGTGCCATAGCACCTTCGATAAAGGACGCATACCTAGGCTCCAGCAGGACTTCCTCTACGGCCGGGACCATACCGACTTTGCTCAGGCAACAGGCCCCGTCTACAAGCTCGAAGATGTTAATGTCCCTCTCCTCAAGTCTTCGAAAAATATTGCGATCTCTTTTAAGGCCATTTTGTTTAAAGACCGCCTCCTGCACACCACGGTAAACGGCCCCGGCTATCAGCTCTCCCATCTTTGAGTGCCCTCCGGCATTCTTGACGGCCTGCCCCGCACCCTGGACTATAATTATGTTATCGGTCCCAGTCCCTGTGGCCTGATTGACTCGGGGGTCTTCGGTACTTCGAATATCCAGATCTTCCAAAGCGGCTGTCTTGGCCTCTGTTGCGCTTATTATGGCTCTTGCCATGGCCCTTGGTGTCAGCTTCATGTTGGAAAGAATTATAATATTTATTGTGCCCGGTTCATAATATGTTCCCGTGTCCGCGGACATCCTCATAGCATTGCTCTTGACCCCTGCTGTGACCAAGGCATATACCTCCATTTCTCTAAATCCTTTTCTGATCACAACAACATTATCCATATCCACTCCGGTTAAGAGAAAACTGGTGCGTTTTTCATCCATGTTCAAGAGCTCATATACCTTGGCCCTAATCTTTGCATACCCATCCTTGTGCCCTATTCCCCAGCACGGAGGAGGCAGGAAGTGATTGCCAACCATCTCTATACTGTTTTTTAATCCCTCTAGTGTTGAAAGCACACTCATCGGCTCGTTAAATTCGATTACAAGGGTCTTGTTCAGAAAGTCAAGAATGCGGCTGTAGATGACCTTTGCTTCTTTTACATAGTCCAAGGTAATTCCTATGGATCTGAAACGCTCGATTTCTTGGGGTAGGACCAAGTTCTCGTCTTTAGAGAAGTAATCATGATAAAGCATGGCAGAAAGCCATTGCACGAACATGCCAGTTCTAGTGCTCGCCCTGCAGGTGAGATCACATGGGAAAAAGAAGATTTTCCCATTTTTCACGGCGTCCACATCTTTCCAACCAGGTCTGCAAAGCATCTTCCTTGCCAGCTTCCTATCCCCATAGCATCCATATATGACCTGTGGGTTAAACCTCATCCATTCTTCCTTTGTTATCTCCACCACATGTCCCTTTTTGCCCAGCTTGGGCGGTATGCCCCCGGCAGCCCGAATCATTTCATTCTGAAAAGAGCCGTCTCCTGGTGTCATGACAGTATTGTCACCCATGAGCCGAATCACCCTCAGCCTCTTCGATATGGGAATTTTCTGCACCTTTTCCGCTACAAGCCCTAGCTCTTCTCTCAAGTGCCCTACAAGCACTTTTGTCTGCCTCGTCTTGTTAAAGATTCTTCCAAGCAGGTGCATATTCTTGAAACTGTCAGAAATGGAATCTGTTTCCAAATTCACTACAATGGCGCTTGAGTTTGAAAAACCCCTGATAACATCTCGCTGCCATCTTGAAACAAAGATCAAGTCCGGTTCCAACTTACGTATTGCTTTGACAGATGGACACATGAACCCTCCCACCACTTCAGCAAGGCTCGCCTCAGGAGGATATTTACTGTGATAGGTCACACCCTTTACGGTGTCTCCTGCGCCAATCTCAAAAATGATCTCAGTAATAGATGGTACCAGGGATACAACCCTTGTTGGCCTTTTACAAATGACTATGTGCGCACCTCTAGAATCGGTAAATTCTAATGGGTACCCGTAGCTATTGCCTAACCGAAAGGCCAGTGGCAAAACAAGGGAAATACAAAGAATTAAATATGATAAAACCCTTCCTGAACCATGCATAATCTTCTCCACCACAACACACAAGCCCGTTAAAAATAGCGCCTATTCAACCTTAAAGAAATCAAAAAATGGCTGAAGAGGGTTTCTCTTCAGCCATTGGTCAGCCAATAATATCCTGCCTAAAAATCATACCTTGCCGTGAGGAAAAAGCTTCTTCCTGGCATGGGATAGCCTTTGACATATGAATAATCTTTGTTGAAGAGATTCCTGATCTCACCTCGTAAAGAGACTTTCCCTAGCTTTTGAAAGTCTAGGATGGGCTTTGTTAGCGTAAGATTTGCCACGGTAAACCCCCCTTTCTTGATAACAGGAACAGGGTATAACCCACTTTCGTAATCTTCGATTTTTTGCTCGCCCACATAGGCAAAGTTGATGTTTGCTGTAAATCCCTCCCCGTCTGAGACTGTTACTCCGTAGGACAGATTGGCATCCGAGGTATAGATAAGGTCATCATGGGTTTTCTCATCCTCGTATTTGGTTAGATATACGATGGAGGCATACGGCCTCACTTCCAAGGGCCAATCAAACAAGTCTCCCACGTCAACGCTGAAATATGCCTCAACGCCGCTAATAGTTGCTTCTCCTACATTTTCCCACGTGGTATCTCCAGAAGGGGTAAAAGAGTTTTGAATCTTATCTTTGAATTTAGTGTAGAAATAGGTTAGTGCCAAACTCAAAGACTGATAGCCAAAATCAGCGCCCACCTCATAGGTTTTGCTCTTCTCAGGGTCCAAATCGGGATTTCCTACGAAGTGTGTTCCCCAGGACGAAGTAAAGTCAGCAGCTAGATTTTCGGGTGTAGGCATGCGAAATGCTTCGCCATAATTGGCCCTTACTCTAAGATTCTTGGTGACTATGTACGCCACTCCGACACGAGGAGCTACATTGGTCTCATCTTCCTTGCTCCCCTCTCCTTCTCTTACTTTCACCTCATAGTCATCGTAACGGATTCCCCCTGTCAGGATCAGTCTCTGGTTTAATAGTTTTGTCTTTCCCAACAGGAAAAAGGCAGGGTTATTATATTCGGAATCTTTGGGGCTATAAAGGCTTTTCAATTTAAATTTCTCCCAATCAAACCCCGCTGTCACATCAATGTTATTTATGCGTAACGAGCCTTGTATTTGTGCCCCTTTTTGATCTGAATCTCGATTGAACTCATAGGAGAAACTGGGGTCCACATACTTATACTTTGTCTCCCCGGAAAAGTAGCGCAGTATCCAAGAAGCCAGCCCACTCGAAGTTTTGCCCTCATATAACAAATCCACTGATTCATCCCGCCATTCTACGTAGTCGTCAAGGTCATTGTTACTTAAATAATTTGGTGACCCGACTTTGTCTGCGTCAAAGGCATGGTAAATAACACCCAGACGATGACCTGGCAAAAACTCCACGCCAACATTGAGGCTCGAACTTGTCTTGCTATCATACCCGGTGTTATGGTATTTCACTCCGTCAGCCGTATCGTAATCTCTCATATGGTTTTTCGAGAATGCCCCGGAAAAATCGATCCACTTATGCTTGCCGGAAAATCCCACAGTTCCCTCCTCATACCTGTAACTACCTAGAAGTCCTTCTACGAATGCGGAAGGTTTGCCCCTTCCCCGTTTTGTAATGATATTAATTACACCCCCAACCGCCCTGCTTCCATATTGAACAGACGCTGGCCCCCTAATGATTTCAACCCTTTCGACATTTTTCGTAGAAATAGCACTTAAATTAACTGTTCCTGCTGACCTTCCGTCAACTAGAACCAATACTTTGCTTTCCAAAACTCTACCCAAAAAATCGGTCCTGAAACCTCTAATCCCCACACTGCTCAGTGAGCCAGGATACTTGTAGATATGTCCTATACCCTTCTCCGCTAACAACTCGCCCAGATCCTTTGCTGAGGAATTCTTGATTTCCCCCTCATCAATGACCGTAACGTTGGCTGTCACTTCCTTCTTTTTCTCCTTTACGCGGCTAGCGGTTACTACAATTTGTTCCAATACTGGCGGTTCTGCCGCTTCACCAGTGTTAAAGAGACAAAAACATACTACCCCAAAAATGATAGTACCTACTGAAAACAAATATCTCTTCATTCTTAGTCCCCCTCTTCTGACGATATAATGACCCTCTCAACGAGAGGATGGATTTACCTCGCCTCAAATCAAATAATGAAAACCAGATTATTAGCCCCGGAGCTTTAACTCATCCAATGTCAAATTCGAATTATGTGTAACCGTGAAATAAAAAAACCCCGGATCGATATGAACCGATCCGGGGATATCCCGTTTTTATCCTCGAGATCACTCAGGAACTATCCCGCTCCGCGAGGATTCATGCCCTCCACACACCCAGGCAGGTCTTCTGACTCGTGGATCACCCTAGTAACCGCGCCTTCCCATCCGGCACTCAACTTGCAAATGGAGCCTCCGCATTAGGTACTAGCCATCCATAAATTCCCTCTCCCCCTCAACGGGGAGAGGGGTATAGAGTTTATGGATGGCAATTAGGCATGTTCCCCTATCATATGCGAGATCTTCGTTCTGCGTTAATTTCCTCTCTAAGTTGAGTGCCGGGCAGTGGCTTTACATGGATATCCGTCACTTAACTATTTAACTATTCAACCAATCAACTATTTAACGAATATCCATGTTGCGGCTTTCGTCCCCACTCACAGCCGCGGGCCGGTCCCGGATTCTCACCGGGTTCCCTTTTCACCCGCCAAGCATCCCCGGCAGGCTAAGCCGTCTTACGGCACCTGGATTGCACGCCTTTATACGCAAAGCCTTTCAGCCTTGTCAATAGAAAACATAACCCATTTTCATTCGGGAAAGGAGAAAGTTCATACGAAACGGGTTTCTCGCCTCATATCACCAGATTGTCTTAACAGGGTAGCGTCTAATCAAATGATCGGGCGTCAATATCACCAGACCGTTTACCAAGGCTTGGCATACAAGTATCCTGTCAAATGGGTCTCTATGATAATAGGGTAGCTTGGTTAAATGTAAAGTTGATTCCTCGTCTATAGGTAGGGTCTCAATTCCGTGTGCTTCCCTTTGAAATGGGACAAACTCGCTTGGGTCTTCCGGTAGTGGAAGTTTCCCCAAACTATATTTGATTGCTATTTCCCATGTGGACGCAGCGCTCAAATAAACTTCATTTTCAGGACTTGAAAAGAGTTCTTTTGCTTTCAGTGAAAGTTCAGGGGCATCAAGGACAATCCAAAGAAATGTAGCAGTATCAAGGAGTAACTTCATCTGTCATCAGCATAAAAAGAGTGCAGAACCTCAGGCGGAAGCGGCTCGTAAAATTCAGGCGGTATATCAAATAGACCCTTCGCAAGACCAATAGGACGAGGTGATTTTCTATTGTGGGAAAGGGGGCGAATCTCAGCTACAGGGACATTTCGTTTGCACAGCACCACGGTCTCACCTTTTGCTACCCTTTTGAGGTACTTAGATAAATTGGTCTTGGCTTCATATATGTTGACCCTTATCATAGTCATATAATAAGTCTTTAACCCGACTAGGTCAATAAAGTTTAATCCGTCTCTGGCGGATTAATTCCCCCTTTTCACTTGAGCACAAACCTTATGGGCACCTTCACCCACATATCAATGGGAGTGCTTCCTTTCTTGCCCGGTTCAAAGATCCACTTCTTTACCGCCCTCATCGCAGTTTTGTCCAGCTCCTTGTGTCCGCTGGATTTAAACACCCGAAGATCCTTTACTGCCCCATCCTTACTGACGAGCACCTCAAGGATCACCGTACCCTGGTAACCTCTTCTTCTGGCAATGGCTGGATAAGGCGGCGGTGGATTTTTTAGGTAAGCAGGCCGTGCTTCCACGATAAGGTTTTGTTCAGAGGCTCCTGTGGATAAAGAGGCCAAATGCGAATCTGGCACCTCTGCAAGGATGTCGTCGCTAATACCGGTCCAAGTTCTACTCTGTTTCAAAACTTGTTCAGTTACCATCCGCGAAGCCTTCGGTTCAAGAATACTCTGGGCCGGCTCTTCAGGCTGTCTCGAAACTAGAGTCTGTTTTTGAACAGGGTGACTCTCCTGCTTTTTCACTATCTTTCGTTCAGCCCTCATCAAAGGCTGAACATGTTTCTTCCTGGCAAGCTTTATGCGACGCTTTGGCCTTCTTGGATGAGGAGTCTTTTTTCCTCCAGTGCGTTTTACGACTGCTTTGTGTGTTGATATCTTTCGTCTATTAGCTGACTTGTTAATCTCTTTTCTGTCGGTTTTGACTGATTGCACAGGGGTGGGAGCACGGACTGCCTCCAGTGTCATCACAACGGGTCGGGCTCCCCATTTGGGTGGAGTGATCTTCGGCAATACCCAAGGGGTATTGGTTAGGAGCAAGAGCACGTGGGCCCCAAGAGCCACGCACGCTGCCAAAATAAGCCTTCCCATTACCTCTGCGCCAGCTCTGCTTGAAGCGAAATGCGCTCCACTCCTGCCTCCCTTATTCTGTCCAAAACCCTGAACAATGTTTGATATGACACCGTTCGGTCAGCAAACAGGAGCACACCACTCGATTTCCCTGGGGTCCCATAGTTCTCAATGACCCTACTGAGAGCCTCTTCCGACACTGGCTTCTTATTAACAAAGACGCTCCCATCTGACTTTATTGTCACGGTCACAAATTCACTCTTGTCCAATTTTGCAGTAGTAGATGAAGGTAGTTTGACGGGCAGGGAGTGATGCACAGCCATGGAAAGCATGCCGTAGATAAAAAATACGAGCAACAAAAAGACAGTATCGATGAGTGGCAACATCTCTATCCGTGGCCTTCTTGGGCTTCCGAGATCAACTTTCATTGCCCACCTCCCCAGTGCATCCATTGCCCTGTAGCTTTTCATAGACGATCTCAAGGCTGGTGGCGTATTTTTCAATGGAGAGGGCAGCATCTTCTACCTTGGAGTTGAAATAATTATAGGGCAGGACTGATAGGATGGCTATGGCCAGGCCTGCAGCAGTTGTTATGAGTGCCTGGGC
>QMLZ01000138.1 GCA_003646995.1 Deltaproteobacteria bacterium
AACTCCTACAGTTATCTTTTGGTCAAAAGGCTCTCCTGTTCTTCCGTCATAAAGTGTCGTCTGACCCGTGACGGGAATTCCTGCAAGCTCTAGGCATTTGATGATTTCCTCCTCTTGGGCCCCGTCAAAAACAGGCGTGGCCATAGGAACGCCTTGTCGCAGTTGAAGGACCCTATCAAGCAGTTCATCATCAGACACGTGCCCGAAGTACTTTTGATAGTCCTCTTTGCCGAATACCGCTCTGAGCCTGCGCCTTATCTCATTGGTGTTTCTCATGTTATCAACAAGCTCTCCAATCTGCTTGCCCAGTTCTCGTGAAGCCCAGCCAAGATGGGTCTCCAAAACCTGTCCCACGTTCATTCTAGACGGTACTCCAAGAGGATTAAGAATAATATCCACAGGTGTGCCATCCTCAAAATACGGCATATCTTCGACAGGAAGAATACGTGAAAGGACTCCTTTGTTCCCATGCCGCCCGGCCATTTTGTCTCCCACCGAAAGCTTCCTTTTCACGGCCACATACACCTTAACCATCTTTATGACGCCGGGGGCCAGCTCATCACCTTCTCCCAGTCTGGCAATCTTCTCCTCGAAGATATTCTCGATTCTCTCGATTTTTGCCTTATATTGACTTACGATGGCCTCCATCCTCTCAATGGTTTCCATTGTTGACCTGAGATCTGCATTCGCCCAGGCCTCCACAGGGCTGCTGTCCACCTCCGTCTTATTAATGGCCTTGTCCGCCCTGACCAGTAGCTCTCCCGTATCTGGATCCACAAGGTCTGTCTTCAGCTTCTTTCCCACAAGCAGGTCTTTGAGCTTTTCCTTTGCACTTAGGGTAATGACGTGGATCTCATCCGCCCTGTCCTTTTCCAGCCTTTCCCTTTCCTGCGCCTCAATCTGAAGGGTTCGGGAATCTTTCTCGACCCCTCTCCGGGAGAAGACCTTGGCATCAATGACAATTCCCTCCACCCCAGGTGGTACTCTCAAAGAAGTATCCTTTACATCGCCTGCCTTATCGCCGAATATGGCCCTAAGCAGCTTCTCCTCGGGTGAAAGCTGCGTTTCCCCCTTAGGGGTGATCTTCCCTACCAGGATGTCGCCAGGCTTCACCTCTGCGCCTATTTTTATGATGCCGCTGTCATCCAGATTCTTAAGGGCCTCTTCGCCTACATTGGGTATGTCTCGTGTTATTTCTTCCCTGCCCAGCTTCGTATCCCTGGCCACCACCTCAAATTCTTCTATATGAATTGAAGTATAGATATCTTCCTTGACAACCCTCTCACTTATCAGGATTGAGTCCTCAAAGTTGTAACCACCCCAGGACATAAACGCCACCATAACATTCTGCCCCAGGGCCAATTCACCCATTTCCATGGCAGGTCCGTCTGCAATTATCTGACCCTTTTTCACGAACTCGCCTTTTTTTACAATCGGCTTTTGGTTGTAACAGGTATTCTGGTTGGAGCGTTTAAACTTGGTCAGCTTGTAGATTTCAACCTCAGGCTCATCGGTGTCAGCGCCCCCACTTGACCTGATTACAATTCGAGAAGCATCCACATCTTCCACCACGCCGTCTCTCTTGGCAACGATGGAAACGCCAGAATCTCGGGCCACAATCTTCTCTATCCCCGTTCCGACCAAAGGGGCCCTTGCCTTTAGCAAAGGAACAGCCTGCCGCTGCATGTTGGAACCCATAAGTGCTCGGTTAGCGTCATCGTGCTCCAAAAATGGGATAAGTGAGGCTGAAACACTTACCAGCTGATCAGGTGACACGTCCATGTATTTGATCTGATCAATACGGGCCTTAGCAGCCTCTCCCGCTATCCTGACCGCCGCCTCTTCCCGTACAAATCTTCCCCTTTTGTCTAGAGGAGCGTTGGCCTGGGCAATGGGATCCTCGCCCTCGTCAAGGGCGGACAGGTATGCGATATTGGTTGTTGCTTTCCCGTCTTTTACCTCTCGGTAAGGTGTCTCGATGAAGCCGAACTCATTAACCCTGGCATAGGTGCTCAGGGAGACAATGAGACCAATATTAGGCCCTTCCGGCGTTTCAATCGGGCAGATGCGGCCATAGTGGGTGGGATGTACGTCACGCACCTCAAAACCAGCACGTTCCCTGGTAAGTCCGCCGGGACCCAGTGCGCTCAACCTGCGCTTGTGGGTGATCTCTGAAAGAGGATTGGTTTGGTCCATGAATTGAGATAGTTGGCTTGTCCCGAAAAACTCCTTCACCACTGCAGATACGGGCTTGGAGTTAATCAGGTCATGAGGCATGAGGGTCTCTACTTCCTGCAAACTCATCCGTTCCTTTATAGCCCGCTCCATCCTCACAAGACCAATCCTATATTGATTCTCTAGAAGTTCACCAACCGCCCTCACCCTTCTGTTGCCGAGATTGTCAATATCATCACCCATGGCCTCGGACATCTTGAGGCGGATCAATTCCTTTACTGTGGCAAGTATGTCCTCCTTGCGCAATGTCCTCTGCTCTAATGGTACGTCAAGGTTCAGGCGGTGATTAATCTTGAGCCTTCCCACCGGTGACAAGTCATAGGTATTGATGTTGAAAAACAGGTTTCTGAAAAAGTTGTTTGCAACCTCCTGTGTGGGCGGGCTGCTGGGGCGCATTTTTCGGTAGATGTCCAGTACTGCTTCATCAGGGGTCTCTATTTTATCCAGGGTCATTGTCTCGCGGATACTGGGGCTGACCCCCGGCGCATCAAGAACAAGGCAGCTGATCTCTTTAATGCCCTTTGATCGGATCAGATCCACCGCCTCTTCGGTCAAGGCTGTATTTCCTTCAACAAGAACCTCCCCGGTCTCAGGATCAACTATGTCTTCTGCAAGGACTCTCCCCACAAGCTCTGAAAAATCCATGGGTATGTGGGTGATTTTTGCCCCTTCTAAGATTCGGTGCAGCCTCTTCGTGTATTTATCCCCGGCTTTGGCCAGTATTTTACCGTCCTTAGGATTTATTATCTTCTTGCTCAGTTTTTTCTGGTAGAGGTTGTCTATGTTCGCCTCTCGCAAGCAAACATCCTTCTCTAACTTGATAGTTTCCGAGCGGTAAAACTCTGACAAAATTTCTTTGGTGGTATATCCCAAGGCCTTGAGCAGAACTGTGACAGGGAACTTCCGTCTCCTATCGATCCGCACGTACAAGATGTCTTTGGGATCAAACTCAAAATCAAGCCACGAGCCCCTCAGAGGGATGATCCTTGCAGAGTACAGCAATTTTCCGCTTGAATGAGTCTTCCCTTTGTCATGATCAAAAAACACACCTGGAGACCGGTGTAATTGGCTCACAACCACCCGTTCAGTACCATTGATGATGAAGGTGCCCCTTTCAGTCATCATTGGGAGGGTGCCGAAATAGATCTCTTGCTCTTTTATGTCTCTGATACTCTTAGTCCCATCGGTGCTATCCGTATCAAAGACCAGCAATCTTACCGTCAATCTCAGGGGTGCCTCATAGGTCATGCCCTTATTAAGGCAGTCCTCTTCATCATATTTCACATCTTCAAAGGTGTACTTCACAAATTCTAGGCAAGAGGTTCCACTGAAGTCTTCTATTGGGAACACGCTTTTGAACGCCCCTTGCAATCCCACCTCTTCCCTTTGCTCTGGTGGGACGTCCTTTTGCAAGAACCTCTCGTAGGAATGTTTTTGTACTGCTATCAGGTTTGGGATATCGATGATCTTTTTGATCTTCCCAAAATTTCGCCTGATCGTCTTGCTGACACCGTCTGCACTAGACATTGTCACTCCTTGGTTAATGTTTTGTCTTTTTCCCGAGCCTTGCTGTTAAGGGCAAGCCTCGGTCGTTCCCAAAAACCAGCCAAGCCGAATGGCAGGAGGGGCAGGGGCCTTTCATAGCCCTGCCCCGACGTCCAGCTGAACCTACTTCACTTCAACAGTGGCCCCTGCCTCTTCAAGTTGAGCCTTGATCTGCTCGGCCTCTTCCTTTGGAACACCTTCCTTCACTGGCGCAGGGGCTCCATCTACGAGCGCTTTTGCCTCTTTTAGCCCAAGCCCGGTAATGGTCCGCACTGCCTTGATAACCTGGATCTTCTTATCCCCTGCAGCCGCCAAGATCACATCAAATTCGGTTTTCTCGGGGGCAGCCTCCTGGGCCTGCTCAGCCGGGCCGGCTGCTGCCACCGCCACCGGAGCAGCTGCTGTCACACCAAATTTATCCTCCAACTCCTTTACAAACTCTGAAAGTTCTAACACCGTCATATTGGATATGAATTCAATCACGTCCTCTTTTGTAATATCCGCCATTGCTATCTTGACCTCCAATCAGTTTATTTCTGGTGATTATGCTCCCTCCGCCTTTTTTTGCTCAATAGCCTTCAACGCATAGAGCAACTGAAGCATTATGCCGTTAAGAACCCTGACAAATGAAGTGGGAACTGCTTGCATCACAGACAAAGTCTGGGCCAATAGCACCTCTCTGCTGGGCAGTTCAGCAAGTCTTTTGATCGCATCAAGATCCATCAGTTTGCCGGAAATCTGCCCTGCCTTTATCTCCAGTTGCTCGTTTTCCTTGGCAAATTCCACTAGGGCCTTTGCAGGTGCCACCGGATCATCGTAGCTCAGTGCCACGGCTGAAGGCCCCTTCATATACTCCTGGAGTTTGGCCGTATCAGTGGACTGGGCAGCAAGTTTAAGCAGCCTGTTCTTGACCACTTGAAACTCCGCCCCTGCCTTTCTCAGCTCCTTTCTCAAGTTGTTAATTGCCTCCACATTGAGGCCCTTATAATCAACCAAGAAAGTGGCTTTGGCCTTTTCAAGGCGGCCCTTCATGTCTTCGACAAATCGGACTTTTTCGGCTCTTTCCATATTCACCTCCTCTCCTTTTGACATTTTCATGTCAAAGCAGAGGTGCTTACCTAAAACAGAGAAGTCTCGAAAGAATCATGGGTGGTGCAAACCGCGCCCCGTGGAAAACACATCTGAATCGCTTCTCGGTCTCGGTAGGCTCATCAATTTAAGCCCGGGAGCATCAGAGATTGACACCATCAAGATTGCTCCCTAAGCACCTACTGTCTTTGACCCTATTCCAATCTTCTTTAAACAGTCAGAAAATATATTCTCCTGAACTAACCCCTCTTACCTCTATTATCATGCGGTCATGAGGCCTGAGCCAAAAGATCTTTAACATAGCTGGGGTCAACCTTTATCCCAGGTCCCATGGTTGTGGAAAGGGCTATACTTCGTAGATAGGTACCTTTGCTCGCCGCAGGTTTAAGGCGCAATATAGTATCCATAAAGGCTGCTATGTTCTCCAACATCTTTTGCACGCCAAAGGATACCTTGCCCATAGGAGCGTGCACTATTCCGGCCTTCTCAACCTTGAAATCAATCTTCCCTGCCTTGATCTCATTTACAGCCTTGGCAACATCAAATGTCACGGTCCCTAGCTTGGCGTTGGGCATCATTCCTCTGGGGCCTAGGATCCTTCCCAGCTTTCCCACAGAGCTCATCATATCTGGTGTGGCAATGGCCTTGTCGAACTCCAGCCACCCCTTCTGCACTTTCTCCACCAGATCATCCGAGCCCACGTAATCCGCGCCCGCCTCCAAGGCCTCCTTTTCCTTTTCACCCTTTGCAAAGACCGCAACCCTCACTGTTTTACCCACCCCATTGGGCAGAACCACTGTGCCTCTTACCATCTGGTCTGCATGCCGGGGGTCAACTCCAAGCCTCACAGCTAGATCTACCGTCTCATCAAAACTGGCATATGCGCAGTCCAAGGCCAACTGCACTGCTTCCTCAAAACTGTACCTCTTCGTCCTGTCCACTTTTTGGATGCTGTTTCTGTATTTCTTGCCCCGTTTGGCCATCTCGAAGTCCCTCTTCTCGTCTTTGATTAGTCTACTACCGTTATGCCCATGCTGCGCGCCGTTCCCTCGATAATCCTCATGGCGCTTTCCAGGTCATTGGCATTGAGATCCTCAAATTTCAGTTTTGCGATCTCTTCAATTTGTTTTTTGGTGACTTCTCCCACCTTCTGGCGATTAGGTTCGCTGGAGCCCTTGGCGATTTTTGCCGCTTGCTTCAGCAGAACCGATGCCGGTGGTGTTTTGGTTACAAATGAAAAAGACCTATCAGCATAAACAGTGATAACTACCGGGATAATAGTGCCCATCTGGTCCTGGGTCTTGGCATTAAACGCTTTGCAAAATTCTGCAATATTAACACCATATTGTCCCAATGCAGGACCTATAGGGGGAGAAGGGTTTGCCTGCCCCCCTTTCACTTGAAGTTTTATGGATCCAATAACCTTTTTTGCCATCACAACCCTCTTTTAGATCTTGTTTACCTGAATGAAGTCCAACTCTACCGGTGTAGATCTGCCGAATATAGTTATCAGCACTCGCAGTTTCTCTTTGTCAGGCTTTACCTCTTCCACCACTCCTTGGAAATTGCTGAAGGGCCCGTCAATCACCCTCACTTCGTCACCTTCTTCGAACTGGTACTTAGGCTTTGGCTTTGTAAAGCCTTCTTCCATCTGTTTGATTATCTTTTCGGCTTCTTCGTCCGGTATAGGGGTCGGCTTGACCCCACCGCCTACGAATCCAGTGACCTTGGCCGTATCTTTCACCGTGTGCCAGGTTTCATCGTTCAATTCCATCTGCACCAGGATGTAGCCGGGATAAAATTTGCGCGAAGAGGTCTTCTTTTGCCCTTTCTTTAGCTCAACCACTTGCTCGGTTGGCACCAAAATTTGGCCAAAGAACTTCTCCTGTCCGAGAGCCTTTATTCTCTCCTCCAGGCTTTTCTTTACCTTATGTTCAAATCCTGAATAAGTGTGAACAATGTACCATTTAAGCGCCACGGCCAAACCTCATGTTAAAGACAGTTGGATAAGACAAAACCCTTCACGGCCTGCCGGCCAGAGTACTCATCCCACAATATTTTTTATTACTTTAATAAGCCCAAAATCTACAATTCCCAGAAACAACGCCACGACAAGCACAAGAAGAATGACCACTACTGTAGAAGCCAGCAACTCTCTCCTGTTAGGCCATTTCACTTTCTTCAATTCGGTCCTGGACTCCCGCAGGAATTGGATACTCTTGGAGACGTAATAGCCAATTCCCTTACCTTGCTTCCCTTTATCCGCCTTTTTTTCATAGGCCCTTTTGGGGGCGTTGTTTGCGGGTTTACTCGCTGTCACAGATTTTTCGGCCTTTGTGCCAGCACTGACCTTTTTTTGTCCTCTTTCTGCCGCTTGCGTAGCAGTGTTTTTCTTGGACCTCCTCCGCTTCTTCGCTTTCTGGTTCGGCTTTTTCATTAGTCCTACCCGATATATCCTGAACGCCCGCCAACCAATCAAACGGACATAAAATGGCAGGCCAGGAGGGATTCGAACCCCCAACACCCGGATTTGGAGTCCGGTGCTCTAGCCGTTAGAGCTACTGGC
>QMLZ01000139.1 GCA_003646995.1 Deltaproteobacteria bacterium
TATCAATAACTGCGAATAATGATGAAAGTAAGATCTATCTGTACTCTAAAAGCGATGTTAAACCGGTGGAACAATGGTTGGAAGCTATTGAGTCTGTTGAAGATTTAGTTACAAAAGATCTAAAAGGGAAAATTGTGAAAAATACTTCAAGAGCTGAAATTTGCCTTGCTTTACCTAGCGAAGCCATATCGTGATGTTTCATAATGTATTATTTTGTATCCCCGCATGTTTCATAATGTTGCATATTTTTCAACATCGAATCCCTGCCTTGATAGCACCCCGTAATCACTGACTTTTTATCCTTGGCATATAATTTGCCTTTAAAAGAAGTAAAATTTGAGGAACTAGAAGGGGTACTTAACTTAAAAATAGTTGAATCTAATATGATGATTGTGGGTTCAAGTAGGATAAGAGTGTTGATTGTAGAAATGAATAAAAAATTCCGAAAAGACCTGGCAAAGAGATTAAATCAGTTCGGATATAAAACTTTCGAGGCCGAAAACAGTACCGATACAGAAAGAATCATCAAACAGAAAAAAATCGATGTTGTTGTCCTCGGCATCAATCGGTTCGGCCGCGGCGGCTTATCAATATTAGAGATGATAGGAGAAAAATCGCCTTCGGCGAAGGTAATACTTCTAAACGATTCTGAAAATATTTTTCTTTCGATTGCTGGGATGAAATTAGGTGCGTTTGACGATTTGTTATTGCCAGTGGACTTAGAAGCTCTTCGGAAGCGCATTGAGGATGCATATCAAAAGAAAAAGAAAGAACAGAAAGCTAAATTATCATTAAGCCGTCGTTGCCAAGATTTGATGGTTGCGGCGACTTTTGCGGAAGCAGGCGATGATAAGACAGCATTAGAAATACTTAGAAACAAAAAAAGGCGAAATAACAGATGAATCTAAAACGGAGGGAGAAAGAAATGGAAAAGTTTAAAATTTTATTAGTGGACGATGAGGAGGAGTTTGTTCGAACCTTAGCCGAGAGGATACAAATGCGAGATCTATCCTCGGATGTAGCTCTCAATGGTGAGGAAGCATTACAAAAAGTCCAAGAGGATTTACCTGATGTAATTGTTCTTGATCTAAAAATGCCGGGAATGCATGGAATGGAAGTTCTACGTAGAGTAAAAGAAGCTTACCCAGAGGTTCAAGTTGTTATCCTTACCGGGCATGGCACGGAAAAACACGAGCAAATGGCCAAAGAGTTAGGAGCATTTGAGTATCTAGAAAAACCTGTAGATCTCGATAGGCTTGTAAGTACACTTAAGCTAGCATATCGCAAGAAAATAGAGGACACAATGGTTGCAGCGACCTTTGCTGAGGCCGGTGATCACAAAACAGCTAAAGAAATTATGAAAAGTTATAAGAAAAAATAAATAAAACTAATCCCGAGAGCCATAGAAAAGGGGGGTAAACATGAAAACACGGGTATTACTAGTCGACGATGAGAAGGACTTTGTAGAACAGCTTGCTGAGCGTTTGAGGATCAGGGATTATTACGTCGTGACCTCTACAAACCCGCAGGATGCGGTACAAAAAGTAAAGGAATACAACTTTGATGTGGTGATTTTGGATGTTGTAATGCCGAAGATGGATGGCATTGAAGCACTACGGTTAATAAAGCAGTTAAAGCCACTTACTGAAGTCATAATGCTAACCGGCAGGGCTACCGTAGAAACCGCTATTGAAGGTATGAAACTTGGGGCATACGACTACCTTATGAAAACATGTGGAACAGAAGAACTAGTTTCAAAGATTGACAAAGCAAAAGAAAGGAAAGCCGATCAAGAAGAACGCATTCGAGCTGCAAAGGTTAAGGAAATCATATCATCACCGAGATCTACACTGAAAGATGAGTAGGACTTATATCGTATTTCGTATTCCAGTGTTTAGAATCTTTCGCACGTACATGTTGATAATTGAGAATCAAGCTGCAGTAACACTAGCTATACAGAGGGAGGGCAACGTAAATGGAACATCTTTCTAAGCATGGAGGTTCAAAAGGAGGAATTCTTTCAAATAACCTGTTTTGGATCTGTGTTGGAATCAGCATTTTTATTGTAATAGGATTCATAATACCAGTACCTAGCAATGTGACAACCATAGTAGAAAAGTATGGCTTCGCAAAAAAAATGATCGACTGGGGAATAGTGAATAATACAACCGAGGCAGCAAAGAAAACAATGATAGTCTTAGGAATCATTCCAATGGCGGTTATTTTTTTCGCAACAGAAGCCATTCCTATTGGTTTAACAGGGCTTTTGATGCCAGTTCTTGCCTACTTTTTCCACTTACTACCCAAGAAAGTTATAGGAAAAACCTTTGCTGGAGATGCACCGATGTTTCTATTAGGTGTATTGGCAATGGGGGTAGCCGTAGTAGATGTTGGTCTCCATAAACGTCTCGCTTCTTGGCTTCTAGGATGGACTAAAGGTTTTTGGGTACCAATCTTTATACTTTGTTTGAGTATGTCTGTAATTGGGTCATTCATTTCGGCTCATGCTATGTGTGCCTTTATGACACCAGTTATGATGGCTGTCTATTTTGGGTCTGTAACAGCGAATAGTACAGAAGGTAAAATTAATCATGATCCAGCATTGGCCAAGCTACTTCTTTTTTCGCTGTGTTACGCATTAAATGTCGGAGGAGTTGGCTCTCCTGCTGCTGGTGGTAGAAATGTTATCATGATGGGGTTTTGGAGTGATTATAATGTACCTATGGATTTTTTTACCTGGATGAAATATGGGTTCCCACTAGCACCAATACTGGGACTTACTGTTGCCATTTACATGAGTATAATTTTTGGGAAAAGGGTCAAGATTAGAGACCTTACACCAGGACTTGCCGCAATTAGAGAAGAAACCAAAAAGATGGGGAAGATGAGCTATGCTGAATTTGTGACGTTTGGTATGCTGCTATTAATACTTTTCCTCTGGATCTTTGGGAGTGAAACCCTTGGTTTAGGTGGGCCTGCTCTGCTGGCGCTTATTATACCGGTAATTTTCAGAACAACAGATTGGAATAAAATTCTTTCAGGAATATCATGGGATGCATGGTTTATGTATTGCGGAGCGCTGACAATGGGAGCCCTTCTAAAAGAAAGTGGGGCCGCCTTATGGTTAGCACACAGTGCCTTGAAGCTTCTATCCAATGTTAATATGAATCAAGGACTCGGACTCTGGATTGGTCTTTCAGGGTTTTCGGGGTTAATGACTAATTTTATGTCAGATGCCGGGACGACGGCACTTCTGGGCCCAATTGTAATTCCTATGGGCATTATGACCGGCGTTCCTGGAGAACCGTGGGCTACTGGACTAGCGGTTGCCTTTGCCACATCGTTTGCACATTTTCTAATTGTTGGAACTCCAAACAATGCAATCGTATATGCTCTAGGGACATATCCGGATACCGGGAAGAAGGTAATTCACCCCATGGACTTCCTGAAATATGGTTTCTTTCTTTGGATGCTGTCACTTGTAATTACTTGGGTGGTCGGTTTTCTTGGTATCTTTCACTTTGTTGGTTTCCCTAAAGAAGTCCTTGAAACCGCAAAAAGTGTTTTAGATGCTAGTATGCGATGATACACCACTGAGAAAGAATTAGCAGGGTAATTCTCTTAGGTGGCGTATAGACATTCAAGAGGAAGGAGGAAGGCGTTATGATTTCACCACAAGTACTGATAGTCGATGATGAAATACCGTTTGTAGATACAATGACTAAGCGACTGACGAAAAGAGGATTTAAGGTATTGAAAGCATTTAGCGGAGAGGAAGCTATTAGGATTCTTGATGAAAATCGTAACACTGATGTGGTTATTCTTGATGTAAAAATGCCTGGAATGAACGGAATAGAAACATTGAAAGAAATAAAAAGCAGAAATCCCTTGGTAGAAGTAATTATGCTTACTGGGCATGCTACAATAGACGATGCAATTGAGGGAATGAGGCAGGGTGCATATGATTACCTTAGAAAGCCGTGCGAGATAGATGAACTAACCACAAAACTGAGAAAGGCCGTGGGGAAAAAACGCGAACATGAAGAGAGAATCAAGGAAGCAAAGGTGAGAGAAGCTCTGGCTCGACATGGGTTGGAGTAAGAAAATAATCAGCTTGTAACCTGATGGGAAACGATGAGAGAAAATTCTAAAGTACCTCGATTCTGGAATTCAATACCGCTCAGGATCCGAATATATCTTCTTCTTTCTGCTTTGATTTTTATAACTATGGTGGGAGGGCTTCTGTTGGTGTGGTATACATATCGAACGGAAGCCCTTTTGTTTCAACTTATGGGGAAAAACATCAAATCATTTCAATTGGCGGTTAAATTAGAAACAGCTCTTGCAAACCAGAAGGGATATGTTTCTTATTACTACATAGACGGAAATTCTCAATGGTTACAGCAGCTCGCAGAGTTCCGCAAGAAGTTCGAAGAGTATTTGTGGGAAGTTAAATCTCTCCCAAATACGGTTAAAGAAAAGCAAATTTTGGAGAATTTGGAACTGGAGTATTCTTCTTACGTTAAAGCAAAAGATAAAGTCCTTAATTATTATAAAAAAGGTGAAAAGAAAATTGGGGCCGAACTTCATCGATCTGTTCGCAAGCAGTTTTTCAATATACTGGATTTGTGTGAAGAATATAAAAAAATACAAACAAAAGCTATTCAGAATACAATGTACGAAGTACATAAACAATCTGCAAAACTGCGAATGATGAGTGTGCTAGCGATCTTGATTGTGCTATTCCTGGGTTCGACCCTCTCTTTGATAGTTGTTAAATACATCCTTGGGTCAATTCGGCGTTTGATAGGAGAAGTAAATTATGAATCAGCTGGAGATGCTTCGCGTGATGAGATTAAAGCACTAGGCCGCCATGTTCGAGCTATGGCAGTAGATATTGATCGCACACATTCAGAACTAGAAAAAAGTCGTGAAGTACTTTTGCAATCCGAAAAGCTGGCACTTGTTGGCAAACTCGCGGCAGGAATGGCTCACAGTATTAGAAATCCCTTAACATCTGTGAAGATGCGTTTATTCTCACTGCAACGATCACTTGATTTTACTACCGAAGAACAGATTGAAGATTTTGAAGTTATTTCTGAAGAAATTCGTCATATAGACAGTATAGTACAGAATTTTCTTGAGTTTTCGCGCCCTCCCAAACCCCGGTTCACCAGAATTAGCCCTTCTGCCATTGTAGATTTAGTGATAACTCTCCTAAAATATCGCTTTTTATCATACAACATAAAAATAGAGCTGCAACGTAAGAAGACATTACCTGAAATCATTGCTGACCCAGAACAGATCAAGGAAGTGCTCGTAAATATTGTGATCAACGCCTGTGAGGCTATGAAGGATGGAGGGCTCATAAAAATAATTGAAGATGAAAAATACCATAAGGGATTGGGGCACTTTGTCCTGATAAAAATAGTAGATACTGGCCCGGGTATCCCCGAGTCTATTCGGGAGAAGATATTTGAGCCATTTTTCAGTGTTAAAGCGGAAGGTGCAGGTTTAGGGCTTAGCATTTCCAGAAGAATCATAAATGAACATGGTGGAACTTTGACATTAGAATCGAATGGCAATAATGGGGCAACATTTGTCGTGTGTCTCCCTATTCCTGAAAATTCCAGTAGTAATATTCAAGAGACCAATGAGTGAGAAAGCTGGTAAAATTTTATTAATTGACGATGATCCCCAATTAAGACAGAGTTTTGCCAAGATTTTAAAAGAAGAAGGCTATGCCTTGACGGCGGTATATACAGGAGAAATGGGGCTAGCTGAAATAAGAAAAAACTTGCCCGACGTTGTCATCCTAGACCTACGTTTACCTGGTATAGATGGATTTGAAACATATAAGGCTATTCGGGAGATTGACCCCAAACTTCCTGTCATTATTATGACCGCATATGGAACTACGGATACAGCTATTGAAGCTACTAAATTAGGGGCTTTTGACTATGTTTTAAAACCTTTTGAAATCCCGCAAATGCTTTCATTAATACGCCAAGCAATAGACGCTAGCCGCTTCATGCACTCTCCAGTAAAAATGGAAAAACTCGACGAGGAAGAAATCGGATCAGAGGTAATCATTGGAAAAAGCCAGGCCATGCAAGAAGTTTTTAAAGCGATTGGCCGGGTGGCTACTAGAGACGCTACGGTGCTAGTGAGAGGTGAATCAGGAACTGGTAAGGAGTTAGTAGCCCGAGCTATATATCAGTATAGTGCTCGGAAAGATAAACCATTTCTTGTAATAAATTGCGTCGCAATCCCAGAAACTCTCCTTGAAAGTGAGCTTTTCGGCTACGAAAAAGGGGCTTTTACAGGTGCATATACACGAAAGGTAGGCAAAATAGAGCAAGCGAATGGTGGTACTGTTCTGTTAGATGAAATAGGTGATATGCCTCTGAGTATACAGGCCAAAATCTTACGCCTTATTCAGGAGAAAAGTATTGAACGTCTTGGCGGACGTAGCACCATACCTGTCGACGTGAGGATCATTGCTGCGACCAATCGTAATCTTGAAGATGCTCTAAAGAAAGGGCATTTTAGAGAAGATCTATACTACCGGCTTAAGGTCGTAACGATTTGGTTACCTCCGTTACGGGAGCGCCGGGAAGATATTCCAGAACTTGCCAAATATTTCCTTTCTAGATATTCAAGGGAAATGAAAATAGAAAATCCTGGCTTAAGTGAGACAGCAATAAAGGTATTGCTTGATTACTCGTGGCCAGGAAATGTTAGAGAATTAAGCAATGTTATCCGGAGGGCTCTTATTTTCAGTCGTGGGTGTCCATTAATGCCCGAGGATATCTATCAGTCTATGAATCCTGTGGAAGATAATTCTATGAGGAATGAGTCCAAAAGTGATTTTACTGAAGTACGCAAATGGGTTCGAGAAAGTCTTAGATTGAGCCGTGATAAGAACATGTTGAACTATCTTCTCGATGAAATAACCAAAGTCGCAATAATAGAAGCTCTGTCTATTACAAAAGGAAATCGTAGTCGCGCAGCAGAGCTTCTTGGTACTTCCAGGCCCACCCTTCAAGCCAAGATCGAAAAATATGGGATTGTCCTTGAACCAACAATCTCTTGAGAATGAAAGGAGCTATAAAATCCCGTGATAGAAATAGATATTCCAGGTTATGAGAATCTCCACCTTGAACATGTTGTTTTAGATTATAATGGCACAATGGCTGTAGATGGCAAACTAATTCCGGGTGTTAAGGAGCGCTTACTGGATTTGGCAAAAAAGCTAAAAGTCCATGTTTTAACTGCAGATACTTTTGGAAGGGTCGTAAAGGAGCTTTCTGATGTTCCTTGTAAAGTGTACATTCTGAGAAGTGGTCATGAGGATATCGGTAAGATGAATTATGTTAAA
>QMLZ01000140.1 GCA_003646995.1 Deltaproteobacteria bacterium
AGAAGCTCACCGGTTATTTGACAGGGGGGATAAGTCCCTTTGGCGCCAGAAAACAGTTGCCCGTGATTATGGAGCGGAACCTGCTTGAGCACAAAGACGTTCTAATAAACGGAGGCCAAAGAGGTTTATTACTTCTAATGGATCCAAAAGACATAAGGGACATCACTAATGCTGAGGTTTACGCTGTGGCCAAAAAGGGATGACCTTCAACCCTCAATGAAACTGACTATTCAAATTTAGAGAGGTGCAATGATGAAAGAGATAGATTGTAAGGGGCTGGCGTGCCCCGGACCTGTACTTCGAACTAAAGATGTATTGGAAAACAGTAGGCCAGACGTAATCAAGGTCATTGTAGACAACGAGGCATCTAAGCAAAATGTCAAAAGGTTTTTGGAATCACAGAACTATACAGTAAACATTGAAACAGACGGCTCTCTCTTTCACGTAATCGGATCCGATAATGCCGCTTCACAAGTACCAGATGAAGTTCATCAGACCCCAGAATCCAATGAAGATAAAAAGAAAATACTTGTGATGATTGGGACAGACCGTATGGGTTACGGGGATGACGAGCTCGGCAAGAAATTAATGTTAAATTTCCTGGGAACCTTGAAGGAAATGGGTGAGGATCTTTGGAGGTTGGTGCTCGTAAACAATGGGGTAAAGCTGACAATAGAAGGCTCTGATGCCTTACCCGTGCTTAAAGAGTTGGCCCATAGCGGAGTATATATTCTTGTTTGTGGTACGTGCCTTACTTACTTTGACCTGCTTGAGAAAAAACAGATTGGTGAGACCACCAACATGTTGGATGTGGTAACGTCATTGCAACTGGCCGACAAGGTAATTAATCTCTAAGGGGCCAAAAGGCGGAAAAAATGAGTAAAGTACGAATCAAAGATTATATTGACCCAGAAATGACCATACTTGATGTAGTGTCCCAGTTCAGATCCACGGAAAAGGTGTTTAAGAAATACGATAAAGAAGTTGGAGCATGCCTTTGTTGCGAAGCCCTCTTTGATCCTTTGTGGAAAGTTGCGGAACAGTACAACCTGGATCTGGATAAACTGATGAGTGATCTGAAGGACGCAGCCAAGGCCTGGTAACAATTATGCCTGAGACAAAGAAACTAAGGTTAACAGAAACCGTTCAAGGCTCTGGATGAGCCTCAAAGCTTCCTCCAGGGGACCTGGAGCGCGCCCTTTGCGGAATGAGTTTCCCCACAGATGAAAACCTTTTGGTGGGCCTGGACAGGGCTGATGACGCCGGAGTTTACAAGATTTCCGAAGAGCTTGCCTTAATACAGACCGTGGATTTTTTCACGCCCATTGTGGATGATCCTTACTGGTTTGGCCAAATTGCCGCTGCCAACGCCCTCAGCGACATATATGCCATGGGGGGCGTCCCAAAAACTGCCATGAATCTCGTGGGATTTCCCATAAAAAAAATGGACATATCCGTGCTCAGACAAATAATACAAGGCGGCTTGGACAAGATGAAAGAGGCTGGTGTAGTGCTGGTGGGCGGACATAGTGTCGAGGACGAAGAATTGAAGTACGGGCTTTCTGTCACCGGCTTTGTACACCCAAAACGGGTACTGACAAAGAAAAATCTGAAAGTTGCGGATAAGCTTGTATTGACTAAGCCGTTAGGCACCGGCGTCATCAATACGGCAATTAAGGCAGGTCTTGCCCCTGCGGAAACCATTGATATGATAACAAGGATAATGGCCACGACAAATAGGCGGGCTGCTGAAATCATGGCCAAATACGAAGTCCATGCATGTACTGACATAACGGGCTTTGGGCTTCTAGGCCATATTGCTGAAATGGTCGAAGGCCAAGACCTTGGAATCACGCTTTATGTTTCAGATATTCCAATCCTCCCTGAAGCCCTTGAGTTTGCTTCCATGGGTCTTTTCCCCGCGGGTGCATATAAAAACAAGGACTTCAGAAGCTGTATGGTAGAATTCTCATCCTCCATAGACCCGGTAGTGGCCGATCTGCTTTTTGATCCCCAGACTTCAGGGGGGCTTCTCATTTCTGTCTCGGATACCGACTCACAACCCCTCCTTGAAGACCTTCGCAAAAGCGCAATAAGCCATTCAGCAATAATTGGGGAAGTAACGGAAGGGCCTCCTGGCAGAATCCTGGTAGTTTGAATGATGAGTTACAGCCATTCCCTTAATTTTTCCTTAAATTTCCTGCGCCACTTCTCCCTGTAGGTTGCCCAATCAGGTGAAGCCCTGTGGTTAATGACCACGGCTGTTCCCCTGATACCTTTTGCCCTGAGTTCTAGCTCCATCTGTTGCTTGATTCTCTCTGCTTCTTTGGAAAGATCCTCCCTGTGCAGCTCAATAAGCTCTTTCAATGATTTTGTATCTAGGCCCAAAACTCGTTCCAATACCAGGAGGAGCTGAGAGTTGTCCTTTTCAGGATCAATACGATCGCGGCATTCGTTTCTAATTGCTTCTATGGCCCAGTCCTTGACCACTGGTTCCATGTTTTCTATTTCGTCCATCATTTCCTTTAGTTGCAAAAGTCCATCTAAATACTTTTGGACCATGCCTTTGGCCCTAGCCACCGTCTCCTTTCTCTGTATTTCAGTCTTTTCCTCCTCGGTGACCTCAAGTTTCCTTGCCTTTTCCATGATTATGTCAAGCGTACTCCGGATCTCTCCCATTTTTACCTCCCTGAAAATTTCCAGATCCCTTGATCCATCTTGGTCAAAAATGTCTGGGATGTTTATCCAAATATACTTGCCACTGTATCATGCAGGTATGGCCTAAAGGCTCTGATCTTTTCGTTGCGCCTGCTAGGATGAATCCTATTCGTCAAGAACACCACAATAAGTCTCTTTTCAAGATCCATCCACACCGAGGTACCGGTAAAACCCAGATGTCCCACGCTATTTCTTGAAAAAAATCTACCAGCACTTGATCCCTTTACGGACGGGGTGTCCCAACCCAAGGCCCATGTGTTTCCGCTAATGCCCTTTTGTCTTTTGAAGAATTCCCTTACCACAGAAGTCCCAACAAGATCAGTCCCTTCGCCTTGGTAGCATTCCATTAGGGAAAAACATAACGTAAATATCTCCAGCGCGTTGGAAAAAAGCCCGGCATGCCCCGAAATCCCTCCCATGGCATAGGCGTTTTCATCGTGCACAAGGCCTCTCATTACCCTGCCTCTCCATGGGCATCTCTCAGTTGCAGCATACTCCTCAATGGGAAATTTTAATACATCACCAACTTCCTGGAAAAATGTGTGCTTCAGGCCCAACTGGGTGAAAAAATGTTTGCCCAAAAACTCTGGGAGACTCAGGCCTGAAACCGCTTCCACAATCCACTCCAGCAGTATGTATCCCAGGTCGCTATAGAGCACGCCACTGCCGGGCCTATATTGAAGCGGGCTTTCTAGTACCAGCTTTCGTATATGCCCTTTTGAACTCTCTCTATTTTCTGGCCCAATTTCCTTAAAAAAAGGAACCCAATCTCGCAGGCCGGCGCTATGGGCAAGAAGCTGTCTTAAGGTTATGGCCCTCTTGTCATCCGGCAAATCTTCTGGTAGCAGATCTGCCAAAGATCCTTCCAAATTGACGATCCTATCCTCAACCAATTTCATTACAGCCAGTGATGTAGCAAGGGGCTTTGTCAAAGATGCCACATCAAAAATGGTATCTTTCCTCATGGGTATTGTCTGTGGATCCACACATGCGTAGCCGGTCTCCTCCCAGAAAACAATGGTTTTCTCGGTGGAAACAAGCAGGACCGCCCCGGGATACACACCTTTTGTTATCCCCTCCTGCATGACTTCTTGGAGTCTTTTGGCCGCCCCTCCTACCATTGGTCCTGCCTCGGGCTCCTCGTAAGGATAGTTTGGAAATTCAACTTCTTTGTGATAAAACCTATCCCACACCTCCGTTTAGAGAAGTGGGTATCGAGCTTTACCTTAGTATTACTTTGTCTAGCTTGAAAGGAATATATAACCCTAATCGTCATGACAAGCAATCTTAAGAATGTTGACGTTTTAGAGCAAAATGGCAAGAGGTTTATTCTTGTAGGGACCGCCCATGTGTCAAGGGAGAGTGCTGAAGAGGTTGCCACCATAATCAGGGAGGAGAAGCCAGATACTGTTTGTATCGAGCTTTGCCCGTCTCGCTACGAGACCCTTACAAACAAGAAACAATGGGAAGAAACAGATCTGCTTAAGGTGATACGAGAAAAAAAGGCCTTTCTCCTGCTCTTTAACTTCCTCCTTTCCTCATTCCAAAAAAAGCTGGCCGACAGACTAGGTGTTAAACCAGGGCAAGAAGTCCTGGAGGCCATAAAGTGCGCCGAGCAGGTGGGCGCCCAAATACACCTTGCAGATCGCGATATCAGGGTCACCTTGTCCAGGGCCTGGCGTCTGATGGGCTTTTGGACCAAATTGAAACTTCTCACCCAAATCTTCACCTCTGCCACTGAACTGGAATCCATCAAGGAACAGGAAATTGAGAAAATGAAGGACATGAACGTGGTAGAGTCCTTAATTTCCGAGGTTGGGAAATCTCTTCCTGAAGTAAGCCGCGTCCTTATAGATGAAAGAGACCAGTACCTATCGCAAAAAATACGCCAGGCCCCTGGTAACAAGATCGTTGCCATAGTCGGCGCTGGGCATATTCCTGGTATCAAAAGGTATTGGGACGAACAGATTGACCTAACCCAATTGGAGCTACTTCCGCCGAAAGGAAAAATCCTTTCAGTCATTAAGTGGCTCATTCCAGCATTGATAGTGGCACTCATCCTGGCAGGTTTCATGCTCGCTGACAGGCACACGGGAACAACCATGTTAAAATGGTGGGTTCTTGCAAATGCAACCTTGTCCGGCCTCGGCGCAGCGGCCGCGTTGGGTCACCCCGTTACCGTGCTTTCGGCAATTGTTGCGTCTCCCATAACGTCGCTTAACCCTTTAATTGCAGCCGGATGGGTAGCTGGGGTTGTAGAGATCTTTTTCGGAAAGCCTAAGGTGAAAGACTTCCAGGCCCTTGCAGAGGATCTGGGCTCTGTCAGGGGATTTTGGAAAAACAAGGTTACTCGAATCTTACTGGTGGTAGTGCTCACCAACATAGGTAGTTCCCTGGGCACCTTCGTCGCCATTCCCCTTATGCTGAAGGTCTTGGCATACTAATGCATGCTTGGTAGGCCTCATTTATGCGAGCTTCAATGTACGATAAGAGATTATCATCATCGGGGTCCACATCAAAGCAGTACCCGTCTTCCCCTAGGAGCCCATTGGGAATCAGGTTGCCAAAATCCTGTGGGTCCGACACGGTGTCAGCATAAAAGCAAACGGACAACCAAGGCTCGCCCCCTGAATCCCTTATTATGTCCACTATGGCATAGTAAGGCCTGTTCGTAGCTAGTTCCCCTTTCAAGCCCGCTCTCAGGGAATAGCTCACTCCGCGCCTGGGATGGAAGTAAAATGTGGTGGCCTCTCCTAAAAATAAGGCTAGCATGATTCTTTCAAGGGCTTGTTTCATACCGGATGACTCTTCAGCCAACTCGGATAAGAAACTTGAAAACATCTTCCTTTCATCTTCAGAAGCAAACGGGAATTTCAGGTTCATGAGATCTCCACGCTCCTACCAGTTGACTTTCGGGTTTTACCATTTTATCTTTTGTATGAAAAGGGGTGAGCCATGATGGACGAGGGAGAATACAAAAGAAAATATACAAATCTTCGCATACTCAAGAGCATCCAAGAGTATTTAAAAGACGACGCTAAGGCCCCTACTGCTGTATACCCGATAAAAGTCCCAGATGACCTTCTCTACCAAATCTTGCAACACCAAGGGCCGGAGAAGGCGGATGAGGTGATCCACAGAATATTCAAGATTGGACTTACCATTTGGAGCGAGCAGCTCTACAAGGAGGCTTTTGGCTCCGAGGAGAGCCTTAAGGCATTCATAGACCTGGTCAAGAAAAAAAACAGGGACTAGCAGCCTCAAAAGAGACTCACGGTCTCCGTGACATGTGTGAAACACCTGGAAGTGCCTTCCTCATCTTGAAAACTGGTAGTCTTGCTCTTCCTTGCACGTACCTGGACGTGGGTAGTTTTTTTGACATTAGAAACCTGGCTCCGTAGCAATGGTGACCACTTGTTGAACCCAAAGACCCTTTCTCTCAGAACCATTTCAGAACAGAAACTTCACCATCACCACAATCATTTTATAAACCCTTTCAGTGACGTTAGATACGGTAGTATTTGGAGGTTGCTCCGGTGGAAATTGCTTGGGAAAAACCACTTTAAGGAAATGTACAAAAACGAGAGAGTTATGCCTGTTTCACTGGATTTCAGCACCTTGAATAGGACAGCGGATGCTGCTGTTACATTCATAAAACACTCCACCGTGCTCCTAACTTACCTCGGCAAAAACATCATTGTCGACCCCATATTTTTCGATCTATTTCATTTTGTAAAGGATTTTACCCCTCTGCACTTCGATCTATCAAGTATCCCCAAACCCGACATCATTTTGATTACCCATGGTCACTATGACCATCTGGATTTGCGCTCTTTAAAGAAGCTGCCTGAAGACAGCGTCGTCGTTGCCCCGTTGGGGTACAATACATTGTTTACAACCGCAGGCTTCAAACAGATCATTTCCCTGGACTGGTTTGAAACCTACTGTGTAGGCGAAATAGAAATAACGTTGTTGCCATCAAACCACTGGACCATGAGGAATCCCTTGGCCGGGCCCAACAGGGGCTTGTGGGGATCGTTTTTGATCAGGGCCCACTCCGTGGCCCCACCCATATTCATATCCGGGGATACTGGATATTTTGGAGGCTTTAAAGAAATAGGGAATGAATTCGATATTGACCTTGCCATCATCAACCTCGGCGCGTATGAACCCCGGTGGTTTATGGCCCAAAGCCACCTTAACCCTCCTGAGGCCGCCAGGGCTTTCCTGGATCTGGGTGCCAAGAAGCTAATGATAGTTCACTGGGGAACCTTCCGACTCGGTGATGAGCCGGTCTACTTACCTCCTATTAGAATTGCAGAAGAGATGCAAAGCCTGGGCCTGGGAGATCGGCTGGTACGTATCCGGCACGGCGAAACAATTTTTTTATGACTCCATCCCGCTCCTATATTACTCCTTATCCTTCACATCAACTTTTCAATTCTCCCTTGTCTCCGATCCGTCCAATGGACCGAAGCTCGGAAACCTGCACCCAGCCTAGCTCAACAGTGTAATAAAAAAACCATATTTTTAAATTTTGAGTTGAAAACAATAACTGGATTTGCTAATTAACGCGCAAACGCGGTTAACCCCAATTCCACTAAAGAAAGGAGGGCGCAATGAATAAAGCG
>QMLZ01000141.1 GCA_003646995.1 Deltaproteobacteria bacterium
GCGATGACCGGTTGGAGACTGGGATATCTCATCGCACCGCCTCGTTTCGTCCGTCCGCTTCAAAAGCAGCAGCAGAATTTCTTCATCTCCGCCAGTAGCGTATCTCAATGGGCGGCAATAGTGGCCTTGCGTGATGCCAGTGAGGATGTAGAAAAGATGCGCCGAACTTACAACGAGCGTCGTGTATACCTAGTATCAAAGCTGATAGATCTAGGGTTTGGCCTTGGTACTGAGCCAAAGGGTGCCTTTTATGTCTTTGCCAATGCCAAACACCTTTCCCCCAACTCTTATGACCTTGCCTTCGAGATTCTGGAAAAGGCCCACGTGGGGGTCGCACCTGGAATCGACTTTGGAGAGAATGGTGAGGGTTTCCTAAGGTTTTCCTATGCGAACTCTATGGAGAACATAAAGGAAGGCCTGCGCAGGATCGAAACTTATTTGCAGGCGCGATAGCACCTAGTGTCCCGTGGAACGACCCATGGAAGTTTCTTTTGTCTGCAGTGCATACATGCCTAGCCAGTTTCCTCCCCCTGATCGACCGGAAATAGCCTTTGCAGGAAAATCCAACGTGGGTAAATCCTCCCTATTAAACAGGCTTGTGAACCGCCGACGTCTGGCTGTAACAAGTGGCAAACCAGGAAGGACGAGATCCATTAACTTCTTTGCAGTGGGCAAGGAGTTATATTTCGTAGATCTTCCCGGCTACGGTTACGCCAAGGTGCCGATACAGATAAAAAAGTCCTGGAAAAACATGGTGGAAAGCTACCTCACCCAAAGATCTAACCTGAGGGCGGTGGTAGTAATCTTGGATATCCGCCGGGAACCAGACCCTTCTGATATGAACCTTCTCCACTGGCTGAGACACCATGGGATCAATTCTATAGTGGTTTTGACAAAGGCCGATAAGGTCTCCCGCCAAAAGGCCCTTCATAGATCCTTGGAGATCGCAAAAAATCTTGAGGGCATTTTGGAGCAGGAACCCATTGTCTTCTCCTCCCGCACTGGGGTCGGAAAAGAAAGGTTATGGAATGTGATAAGGGAACTGGCCCTTGGTTAAGTTAACGGGCCTCGTCCAGACCATAGGCTTTGATTTTCTTGTGAAGATTGCTTCTCTCTATGCCGATCGCTTCTGCTGTTTGCGAAATATTCCAATTGTACTGTTTGAGCTTAGCCTCAAGAAATGCCTTTTCAAATTCCCTTTTTGCGTCCTTTAGAGAATCACCATAAAAAACATGAGGTAACCGATCCCTAGAAGAAGCTGCTCGATTATAGGGGGGCGGGATGTCCTTTCCCTCGATAATGGGACCTGGCACCATTATCATCATTCGTTCCACGAGATTCTTTAACTCCCTTACATTCCCCGGCCAGTCATAAGACATCAAGAGTGATAGGGCCTCATCGCTGAATCGTTTTGGTTCGAAATTGGCTGTGAGGCAAAAGTCCCTTACAAACTCCTCCACAAGTTGGGGGATGTCCTCCAACCTCTCGCGAAGGGGAGGAACTCTGAGAGGGATTACATTGAGCCTAAAGTAAAGATCCTCTCGAAATGTACCCTTCTGTATCTCTGCTTCGAGATCCTTGTTGGTAGCAGCGATCACTCTTACGTCCACCTTTATTGTGCGGCTGCCCCCTACCCGTTCAAACTTCTGCTCCTGTAGAATCCGAAGTGTCTTTGACTGGGCCTTTAGACTCATATCGCCTATTTCATCCAGAAATATGGTACCCTCGTGGGCAAGGTCAAACTTACCTTTTCGCATGGTGGAGGCACCTGTGAATGCTCCTTTCTCATGACCAAAAAGCTCACTTTCTATCAGCTCCTCAGGTATCGCCGCGCAATTCACCTCGACCATTGGCTTATGTGCCCGTTTGCTGAGCCTGTGGATCATATGAGCCACTAATTCCTTTCCAGTACCATTTTCCCCCGAAATCAAAACCCAGGCGTCAGTGGGTGCGACCACCATAATTTGTTTTTTCAACTCCCTAATGGCGGAACTATTGCCGGTTATCTCGTATTTCTTTCTGTCTTTCTCCCTTAACAGTGTTACTTCTTGCTCAAGGCTATGGTACTCAAGGGCGTTGTTAATGGTAAGCAGGAGTTTTTCTAATGAAAGCGGTTTTTCAATAAAATCATATGCACCCAGCTTTGTGGCCTTTACCGCAGTCTCAATGGTCCCGTGGCCTGACATCATTACTACCTGAATTTGCGGGCTGATTTCCCTTATTTTCACGAGTGTCTCAATGCCGTCCATCTCTGGCATCCAGATGTCCAGAAGAACGATATCGGGCATGGTTTCCTTAATCTTTTCCAGTGCCTCGCGGCCGCTGGCAGCACATATCACCTCATATCCCTCATCCGAGAGAATACCCTCCAGGGACTGGAGAATACTAAGTTCGTCATCCACTACAAGGACTGTGCGTGCCATAGTAAATAAATTAGAAACTCCATAATAATAAAGTCACGGGGATTCCGGACAGTTCTTCTTGGTATCTGGAACCGGTGACTTAATCATCTGCAAGGCAATTTCCGCAGCCCTTCTCGATGCTCCGCCGCCACCAAGCTTTCTTCTAACCTCCTCAAGCCCCTTTTTCATCTCTGCCCTGATTTTCTCATTTTCGATTATGTTAATCAAATGTCTTGCCAAATTATGTGGTGTAACATCGGATTGTATTAGCTCGGGGACTACCTCATATCCGGCTACTAGATTAACCAGGCAGATATGCCGCACTTTGACCAGCCTTTTTCCAAGAAAAAAAGTAAGAGGTGAAACCTTATACGCTATAACCATCGGCAACCCAGCTATTGCCGCCTGCAGAGTCACTGTCCCCGATGCTATCATAGCACAGTAACAACATGATAAAAGAGCGTATATGTTCTCCCGGGAGATCCTTACCGTCACCCTGGAACTTTTCACGAGCTCTCTTATCCTGTCCTCTTTTATTGTAGGGGCAAGGGGAAGTACACAACCCAACGAGGGATATCGATCGTGCAAAAGTTCAATTGCGCCTAGCATATGAGGAAGCAACGACTCCACCTCATGATCCCGACTCCCCGGCAACAGCCCCACAATAGGATAATTATTCTCAAGCCCTAAATCTACTATAAGTTTTCCTTGGTCGATTTCCTCCGGCACAATATCGCACAGGGGATGGCCCACGTAGTCCACCGATATACCCTGTTTTTCGTAAAACTCTTTTTCAAATGGGAGGATACAAACCATCCTGTCTACCACTGACGCTATTTTCCTCACCCTTCCTGCTCTCCAGGCCCACACCTGGGGGCTTATGTAATACATTACGGGTATGCCGCATTTCTTCGCCTCAGAGGCCAGCTTTAGGTTGAATTCGGGATAATCCAAAAGGATCACAAGGCAGGGATTCAATTTTCTTAGAATACGCCTCAGGCCAAAGTATGCCTTTGCAATATTACCTATTTTTCTAAACACTTCACTGAGGCCTACTACGGCCGTCTTATCTGCAGAGACTACGGACTTTACTCCCTCGGCCTCCATATTAGGGCCTCCAAGTCCCATGAACGACACATTTGGATTAAGCTCCCTGATCGCCTTTACCAGATTGGCACCGTGTAAATCGGCCGATGCCTCTCCAGCAACAATTGCCACCAGGGTCTCATTCTGGCGTTCAGCACATACTCTGGAAATAGCTGCACCCCTGTTGGATCTGGTTAACTATGGCTCGTGCCACCCATAGAGCCCGCTTTCCGTCTTCACCGGAGACCTCCGGCACGCTTCTGTTGGACACAGAACTCAAGAAAGAGCGGATCTGGGAGAGCATAGGATCGCTGTCGGGGAACTGCATCTTGCTGGTGACAATCTGGGGAAACCCCTCCGGCCCCACTCCCTCCTGCCCAAGCCGAGTAACTCCAAGTTCCTTGCTGGCAAAATCAACTGCCAGGTATGCATCCGGTTGAAATATTCTAAGCTTGCGGATAGTCTTGTTAGAGACCCGGCTGGCAGTGAGATTCGCGACGGTGCCATTGCCAAATATTATTCTCACATTTGCTATGTCCGTTTTACCGGTTAGCACCGGCATACCAACCCCATGCAACTCCTTGATATCCGCCTTGACTATGTTCAATATAATGTCAAGGTCATGAATCATGAGATCCAGCACCACATCTACATCTGTACCTCTTGGAGTAAATGGATTGAGCCTGTGGGACTCTATAAATATGGGCCGGTTAACCATGGTTTGCATCTCTCGGACCGCGGGGTTAAACCTTTCTGTGTGACCCACCTGAAGTATCAAATCCTGTCCTGCTGCTTTCTCTATAAGTTGTTCGGCCTGCTCGATACTGTCTGTTATGGGCTTTTCCACAAGAACGTGCACACCTTGTGAAAGCATATCCATGGCTATGGGGAAATGTTCCTTCGTAGGCACAGCGATGCTCACTGCATCAATCTCGCCCAAAATATCACCGTGGTGGAAATAGGCCTTGGTGTCATAGCGCCTGGCGATTAGGCGGGCCCTTTGCTCATCTATATCTACAACGCCAACAAGCTCGGCCTCTGGCAGAGCCGCATATTTCTGGGCGTGGTATTCACCTACATGACCAACGCCGATCACCGCAACTCTCAACCTCTTCAACTTAGCTCCTCCTCAGTTAGTGAATAAATCACTAGCCCCTTTTGGTCAGCATACTCCAACATCTGCTCCCGATCAAACATTAGGGTCTTACCCGCCTCTACGGCCAAGGCCGTCGCTTTTGCTTTAACCATTGTCCTGAGCGTCTCCAGTCCTACTGTTGGGACGTCAAATCGAAGGTCCTGCCCCGGCTTGCTGACTTTTACTACCACGGCCTTTTCCTTGGCCAGCCTTCCCCCCCTAAGGATTGTTTCGTCAGTTCCCTCGATAGTCTCCACTGCCACCACTGTCTTGCGCCTCACTACTACGCATTGACCCAAATCCAGATCACCAATCGCCTTTGCCACCCTCCACCCCACCTTAATGTCTCTCATTTCTTCCTTTGAAGGTTTCCTTTGCGTAAGGCATCCACGGGGGGCCAGAAGCTCGGGCAAGCAATATGTTGAGCTAACCACCTCTATCCCCTGCCTTTCCAATTCCTTGGCCACAGTTCTGAGAATATCGTCGTCGTGGAATATGGCCAGCTTTGTAACTATTGCCAGACCCTTCAAATCCAGCCTTATATCGTCAAACATCCTTCGCTTGGTAATAGAACCGGCCATGATCACCTTGGTGGCCTTGTTCTCCTTGAGTATACGGAGCACCTTCCCAAACTGTCCGAGCCTGACCCAACCTATTTCGTCTACCTCATTTTCAAACTCCGGCAGGGTCTCGTTCATGTGCGCCACCCCTACCACTCTGTAGCCCATCCGCTTCGCGGATCTTGCCACCATTAAAGGGAACTGCCCTCCCCCGGCTATCACGCCCAACACAGAATCCTTTGGTTCCAATCTATTGCCCTCAGGGATTAGGAGCGGTTGAAGGAAACCTGATGCCCGATGTCTAAAAACGCGGCTACCTCAATATTCCTCGCTTGGAGCCGTTAAAGAAATTCAACAGTATTTCCAGTTCCGGAAATGGTTCGATTTCTTTTTTGACCTGGGAAATGCCTTCACTGAAGCGCCTGTTTTCACGCCAAATTATCCTGTAGGCCTTCTTAAGCCCGTCAATTGTCTCTTTGGAAAATCCCATCCTGGCCAAACCCTTGCGGTTTATTCCATACAGCCTTGCCCTTGGCCCGGCGGTTATCATAAATGGGGGAACATCCCTATCAACACCAGACTTTCCGCCGACAAAGGCATAGGGCCCAATCCTTACAAACTGGTGTACTGCCACAAGGCCACCCACCACTGCAAAATCCCCAATACTGATATGCCCACCCAGAGTTGCGACATTGGCCATAATTACTCGGTCTCCCAAGATGCAGTCATGGGCAATGTGGGCATAGGCCATAATATAGTTTTGGTTCCCGATTACCGTTTCCCAGTTCTCCTTTGTGGTCGCCCGGTTTATTGTTACGTATTCCCGTATAATGTTGTCGTTACCGATGGTCAGTCGGGTATCCTCCCCTTTATACCCGATGTCCTGGGGGGGCGTACCAATGGAGGAAAAAGGATAAATCCTATTTCTTTCTCCTATTCGAGTATGGCCCTCTATTACCACATGGGCACCCACCGTGGTATCCCGGCCGATTTTCACATGTGGACCAATAGAAGAATAAGGCCCAATTTTCACGCCCTCGGCCAACTCAGCCTTGGGGCTTACTACTGCTGAAGGATGAATCTCCATATACGTTGACTCCAGAATTGGTATTCGTTGTCCTTGACCAGTTATTGGTTACTGGATCGTTGCTTGCTGATTTATCGTCAAGTATTTACGATTCGTCGAAAAATGTGATCTAAAAATTTAGCCTTTAGCCGATTGTCGCCATGAGCTCCGCCTCAGAGACTAGCTTGTCGTCCACAAAGGCCTTTCCCGCCATTTTCCATACCTTCGACCCTGTTCGCAGCGCCTCAACTTCAAATTTTAGTTGGTCCCCTGGTATTACGGGGCGCCGGAATTTCACCTTGTCTATTGCCATAAAATAAATGGTTTCAGTACCGCCCTTCTCCAGCATACCTTCCACCGAAAGCCTAGCCAGCACCCCACCGGTCTGGGCCATTGCCTCCACAATAAGAACCCCAGGCATAATAGGATTACCTGGAAAATGCCCCTGGAAAAAAGGCTCATCTGACGTCACGTTCTTTATTCCTATAATTTTTTTACCTATTTCGATATCTATGATCTTGTCCACGAACAAGAATGGGTAACGGTGAGGCAAGATCTCTATAATGTCCTTGTAAGTCAAAGGTAGATCCATGGTACTACTCCTGTCTGGAAAGCTCCTTCTCCATAAGTTTCAATTTCTTCTCCAGCGTCCTTATTCGCTCATGAAGCTCTGGCAGCCTAGATACCAGCCCCATGCTCCTTAGCCATTTCCTGTGTGCAATGGCCGGAGAACCTGAGACCACTTCCCCGGGAGGGATCGATTTGGCAACACCGGATTGAGATCCAATCATGGCACCATCACCCACTGTGATATGATCCGCTATCCCCACCTGCCCGCCGATTATCACCTGCTTACCTACCGTAACGCTGCCAGAAATACCGGTCTGAGAGACAATTATGCTTCCCTCTCCAATAACGACATTGTGGCCAATCTGTACTAGGTTGTCTGTTTTGACGCCCCTTTTTATCCACGTGCGACCGAACGTAGCTCTGTCAACGCAACAATTAGCCCCCAATTCAACATAATCCTCTATCTCCA
>QMLZ01000142.1 GCA_003646995.1 Deltaproteobacteria bacterium
CACCATCTTTGTTACCCTTAAAGCGAAACCTGGCTGTTTGAGAAACTTGACGGCCATCTTTTTTGCCTCATCCAATAATGACTGGACCGGGACCACCTTGTTTACCAGTCCTATCCGGTAGGCCTCTTCTGCGCCAATGGGATCACCTGTATAAAGCATCTCTTTGGCCCTGCCAACACCTATAAGACGTGTCAGCCTCTGCGTGCCTCCTGCCCCTGGAATTACTCCAATTTTTATCTCCGGCTGTGCAAAGAGGGCATTCTCTCCCGCAATCCTGATGTCGCACACTAAACTAAGCTCACATCCGCCGCCAAAGGCTAGCCCGCTGACAGCAGCAATAACCGGTTTTTCCAGACTTTCGATTTTGTTGAACACGGATTGTACCCTGCTTACAAAAGAATGGGCATCAACAGGCGTGCCAATACCAACAACTTCCTTTATGTCCGCACCGGCAGCAAAGACCTTTTCGCTGCCTGTTATGATCACAGCGCCTATCTCGTCGTCGGCAGTAATCTCATCTAAGATTCGACCGAGTTCATCCACGAACTCGCTATTAATGGCATTCATGCTCCTTGGCCTGTTTAATGTAATAATCGCAATATGATCTTCCTTTTCAAAAATCATCGTATTAAAACCCATTATTGCCTCCCCTGTATTACTTGCTACTTCACTTTGCAGCCATCCTAAGGGCTGCATCAAGCCTTATGATTGAGCCATTAAGCATAGGGTTCTCCACGATCTGCCTCACAAGCAGTGCAAATTCAAATGGTTTCCCCAGTCTTTTCGGAAACGGCATCATTTTACTAAGGGCCTCTTTTGCTTTTTCCGGGAGCCCGGCAAGCATAGGAGTCTCAAAAAGACCCGGAGCGATGGTCATCACCCTTATGCCATAATCGGCAAATTCACGGGCTATTGGAAGGGTCATGCCTACAACACCTGCCTTGGAAGCGCTGTATGCGGCCTGGCCTATTTGCCCTTCAAAGGCCGCAACCGAAGCAGTATTGATCACAACCCCTCTTTCCCCGTCCTCATTGGGCGTGTTCTGTACCATTTTTTCCGCAGCCAACCTGACCACATTCATGGTGCCTGTAAGATTGATTTGCACAACCTGATTAAAATGGTCAATGGACATGGGCCCTTCTTTGCCCAGCACCTTGGCAGGGGTCCCGACGCCGGCACAATTGATCACCACATGAATCGCTCCAAAAGCATCCATGGTTCTGTTTATTGCGGCCTGGACACTCTTCTCCTCGGTTACATCCGTTCTGCAAAATATGACCGCATCTCCCAGTTCTGAGGCGACCCTTTGACCTCTCTCCTCGGCAAAATCAAAGATGGCAATGCTAGCGCCATGTTCGAGCAGATCACGTACACATGCCTCGCCTAATCCCGAAGCGCCTCCAGTTACAACAGCCACAGAATCTCTCAGATCCATAACCACCTCCTATTCAAAATCGCATGTGCGTTCATGAACAAATTAAGTGTTACCTAAATCCTGCAAGCGTCGAGTTTGCCGAAGATGCAAGGCGTCAAGGGCGCAGACGTACTACGATTCTTCAAGTCCTTGCCAACGCCGCAGATTGTCCTCACTTCACTCGGACTCCCCACCCTTCGCGCGGGCCCCCGGTTTTGGAAAAACCGCCGCACCCTGAGGGTAAGCTGTTTTCAAAAACCGCAGCCTTTATGGCCGCGTTCAAATCGATGCGTGTCACGCAAGCACAACGTTCCTATAATATCGCTGATCATAGGTGTCCAAAATAGGTAGATTTTCTCGATTCAGGGCTGTTATTTCAGATACTTAAGGTGCCAAAAGTTGTGATTCTAAGTTCAGGTTATTCTTTAGAGATTTCAGAGCAGGGAAACGGCATATTCCCTCTGTTACGCTCGCTGCGCCCTCCATGGCTCCGCTCACTGCCCATTTTACCCCCTTCGCCTTCCTGGCTACGGGGCCTAAAATAGGCCGCATCGCGAACATCCTGTTCCCCTGCTCACACCTGAAATCCGTTTTTGGACAGGCATGATCGCTGATAATAAACTACCACCGAACAAGTTCGGCTGATCGTTTGCTTGACTTGGTGCACGTTGTTCTTTGATATATTGGCGTATCATTTCGTCTGTGGTGCCTGTCCCTGAACTCATTACAAAGTAGCCTCGCACCCAGAGTGCTCCACCCCACAGCATCTTTTTGATCCCAGGAAACCGCGTAAACATCTTCCTGGCTGTGATGCTTTTAACAATCTGAATGATCCTCGCTGGAGCCATCTCTGGACTAGCTGACACAAACATGTGAACATGGTCAGGCATCACAGCCAGTTCAACAATTTCAAAATCGTATCGCTCGGCCACTTCGTATATCACGCCAGCAAGGTACCTCGCCCTGTTGCCTTTTAGCACAATCCTACGATATTTAGGGCACCACACGAAATAATACTTTTCAATTCGTACCGACTATGATGTCCTGACTCCAGCGCCATTGTCGGATCCTCGAGCCAGCTATACCAGGTGTCTTCGGAATCGCCAGCAAACGATTATTAGGGGACTGGCTGTCCCCTAATAACCCCAACTTTCAAAGGATGTCATTCATCCCACAAACAAGCTTGTGGGATGAATGACATAAGCTGTTAAAAGCATAATTTCCTTTCTGAAAATAGTTTATGCAGGTTTTAGGTATAAAAAGAAACACCTTATCGTTTTCTTATAAGCCCCAGCGCCACCTGATCTAATGAGGCCGGTTCTATTGCCCCTTGCCGTACAATTTCTTTATCTTGTCCCTGTCCGGCGAGCCGTCTTCAAGAAGTGGAAAATCGGTGATGAATTCCACATACTGTGGCTTTTTATACCTTGCAATCTTTTCCCCAACAAAGTCGATTAACTCCTGCGACTCGAGGCTTTCTCCCTCTTTCAATTGACAAACTGCTTTGATCCCCTCTTTCCACTTTGGATCAGGGACCCCAAAAACAATTGCTCTTTTCACAGCGGGGTGCTGAAGTATTACTTTTTCGACTTCGGCAGGATAGACATTTTCTCCTCCGGACTTGATGAGCTCTTTCTCGGCTTTCCGTCCCTCATACCACAAAAAGCCATCTTCATCGAAACGGCCGAGGTCGCCAGTGTGGTGCCTTCCGCCTCTGAAGGTGTATTTATTATCCTCCGGCAGATTCCAATAGCCCTTGAAGACCATCGGGCCTTTCACGGTAATTTCGCCAACTTCACCCACTGGGACAGGATGGTCATAATCGTCCACGAGACTCACCTCCACCAATGGAAGCATCTTCCCTGCTGAACCGGGTCTATCGTTATAGCTACCGAAGGTAACCAGGCCGGAGGTCTCAGTCTGCCCGTACAGGACATAAAATGTTCCGCCTGTAATGACTTGATACTTCTCTATAATCTCGGGTGATTCCAATCCCGCCACAGCCCTCAATGAACAAATCTTTTTCTTTGTCTTTTCATGTTCTTTCAATATGGAACCGAGAATGGGCGGAAATTCTATAAAAATCGACACCTTCTTATCCTCAATCAGCTCAACGGCTTTAGTTGCGTCGAACTTGCTGACGTTCACAGTCAAGGCACCAGCATGAAAACTCGCTGTGGTCATAAGGAGCCCTGCTACATGAAAAAGCGGTAATAAGTTCAGGTGAACATCTCGTTCTGTGACGTTTAGGAGATAATGCAAATGTATACTGGCACAGAGCACATTCCTGTGGCTTAATAGAGCCCCTCTAGGCTTTCCGCCAACGGCTGCGGTATGAATGATGACAAAACCGTCATCAGCCGATACCTCGGGCCGTTCAAAAAGCGCCCCATGGCCTATCAAGGTCTCAAAATCAGAAAGCTTCCCTCCCTTGCTCCCAAGGTTAAAGTAGTTTTCCACAGAGGACAGCTTTCCCTTCAGATGTTCGACCATCTCTTGATATTCTTTCCCCACAAAGACAACTTTGGGTGTACAATCATTAAGATTGTACGCCACCTCGTCAGCAGAGAGTCTCCAGTTAATAGGAACCGCAATTGCTCCGAGAGCTGCCGAAGCTCCGTAAAGGGAAAAATACTCGAGGCTGTTCTTTGCCAAAATGCCTATACGGTCCCCCTTTTTGATACCGGATTTCTGCAGCCCCGCAGCCAACCTGTCCACATCTTCCTTGTATTGTGAAAAGGTCAGGCACCGATTAGCATGAACCTCGAACCATGCGTCTCTTTCTCTAAAGCATATCGCATTCCGATTTATGAGATCATAAAATGTGAAATCATAAAGTCCCACAAAACTCCTCCTCCCTTTAGATATCACATTTGTAGGATCATGCTTCTCAAGTATCTTCAAATTTTTGAACCACCCTCATACTGATATTCCATCAATATTCGACTCATGCTTTTTTTGATCTCGCAACAGAACGGGCCATTCTGTCCAGCTTGAAGATGGTATTGAATTCCATGTTCTTGCTGATCCAAAGCTTTTTGTTTATTACAGAATCCGTAATGGCTCCCCTGTAGGCCAGTCCATCCAACAGAATATTTGGGTCATCACATACCATGACAAAGTCAGGTGAAGATGGCGCTTCTTCTTCCAATTTGATATCTCCATCATCTATGATAATGGCAAATTTTCCTCCCCTTGTCTTCACCAGGATATCACGCTTCCACCCGGCAATGTCTTTCCTGGCCCGTTCGTTGGTGTTCATTTCTTCAATTATCGATTTCATTTCTGCCAAGGCCTTGTTGTACATTGCCGTGTCTTCTTGAGAAGCTGCAGGAAGCTCGGGTTCTACCGGTGATTCCCAGTTGATCTCAGACTCCTGAAGGCCTTTCTTTTCGATCTGTTCCTTGCTCAATTCTGCTGTGGGAACACAGAATACATCTGTCATCTCACCGATCCGGTTGTCCCTGAAGACGAGTTTCACCTCTGTTCCTTTTTTGATGATCCCAGGCACAAGAATACCGGTTGTTGTATAAAGATTAACACTCAGGGCAGTGTCAGCGCCCTGGAAGATAACTCTTCCCCTCCCATATGGGGCCATGTGCTGAAACAGAGAAGTGGCAAAGTAGGTAATGGGTGGCGTGCTGTTCATGACCCCCACCTGCTCAACCTCAACCAACTCTGTGGGCGCAAAGTTGCAATCAGGGCAGTGTGTCAGGAAAGGGGGCACCCTCACAAGGCCGCACTTCGTGCATCTACATCCAAAGAGCTTCTTTTCGTCTCTCAGCCCAAGGAAAAACGGTGAAAGCTCTCCCTTGCTTCTCCGGTAAAAGGTGTGCATGGCATCATTGGTTATCAGGTAATCCTTGCCGTCTATTTTTTCCACATATGAACCAACGTCAGGTATATATTTCGCGGGGATAACCTTCTCTCTTTGAATACTCATGATATCTTCTCCTCCCTGTGTCTATTCGTGTTCAAGCACCTGGCAGGCAGTGTACTGGGCAACAGTGCTCCCGGTTCCATGAACCAACGCAGTCTTCAATTTCCTCTTGATCAGTTCATTGCGGGCCGACCAGGCTGACATGATATTGCTGGCTCCCACCGCATGGCCACAGTAGATTAGACCTCCACATGGATTTACCAGATATTTGCCTCCCGGCGTCATCAGCCCATCTTCGATCAAAGTATCGGCCTTGCCTAAGGGAACCAATCCAAACTCAGCCATGCTGATTTCCAATTGATGCACAAAGGCGTCGTGAAGCTCTACAATATCAATCGACTGAGTAGGATCTGCTATGCCTGCCATCTCATAGGCCCTGTGAGAGGCATAATAATCGGACATGATACGAGACATATCCTTCTGATTTTTTCCGGCAAAGGAATGCTCGTTGGCTTCACCTACACCGGTTATCCAAACGACAGGAGTCCCGTTATTCTTGGATATCGCCTTGGCCGTTTCCTCTTCAGCCAGGATCAGGGCAGCAGCACCTTCGGTATAAACACAGATCTCCAGTTCCTTAAAGGGATAGACAACTAATCTTGAATTCATCACCTCCTCAGGGCTGACCTGGTCAAATTGCCGCTGGGCGTATTCGTTATTCTTAACCTGCTGGCTCAACAGGGAAGAGATCTGAGCAGTAATTTCAGGCTTTAGATCTCCCGGATGCTCATCCATATAAGCCAGAACTACCTCTGCGTAGCTGTCGGCAGCCGACCACCCTATTGGCTGTTCAAAGAAGCTGTCGCCTGACCAGCCGATTGTCTTGATTACCTCAGGTGTGGCCGACATGGAGGAAAAATCAAAGCAGTCAGTCGCCTTTTCCACACCCAGCACTAATGCCGTCTTGAACCTACCGGCAGAGAGATAGGCATGGGCCGCTGAGATGGTGTAGGCTCCAGTCGCCCCACCTGTGGTAATCCGAATCCCAAACTTGTTTTGCATACCCAAAAGCCCGTGTATGGCATGCTCTGGAATGGCAGTCCTTTCAAAGATATCGTTATAGATTCCATAAAACGCTGCATCCACATCCTGAATAGGGATACCTGCATCTTTCACGGCCTCTCTGGTCGCCATCTGCGCCAGTTCATAATAGGTCTTTTCACGCCATGCACTCTTGAAAGGTGTAACACCTGCTCCAACAATACCTACTCGTTTTGACATAAAATGGTCCTCCTTTTTGATTAGCCTTGGTAAAAATGCGTATAAAATGGCAATGCGGAAGGGCCAAGGCACTTAGTGACGTTGGTTACAAGAATTGTACTTGACTCACCAGTTCTTTCTCTTCAAGGAACCGGATGATCTCCTGACGCGTCTTTCCATTAATAATTGGCTCCACGTCGGAAATCCATAACCCACGGTCATTCTTTCGGCTCTTGTAAGCGCGAACATATCCCGGAACAATTGCATACCTGCATCCCCCTACCCCGCAACACGAGGAATCCACAATAGCATTTCCCACAACATAAAGTATCGTTTCCCCGAACACTTCAGCCATTCCCTCCTCTACCAATTCATATCTACCGGAAATCGACTGAACCTCTTCATTCAAATTATGGACATATTCCCTAATTTTTCTAGGACTCCTTTGAAAAATCACGTATTAGTGGTGAGTAAGCTTTTTGGCCAATTCAACAAAATATCCGATTGACTGAGGATTGCTCATAGAATCCACATTAACAGCCTTTTCCGGTGGTATTCCCATAAGGATTTTCTTTACAGGCACTTCAAGCTTTTTGTTGTTTAGCGTGCGAGGCACAGCAGGCAAAGAAAATATGGCATCTGGAACATGACGCGGTGA
>QMLZ01000143.1 GCA_003646995.1 Deltaproteobacteria bacterium
CGAATATCTCTTTCTGACAGCGCCGGATGGCGAGCATTATGCTGTGCAAGGGCGTCAAAGTGCATACGACCCACCTCCCCTTTTCCCCATAGCCAATAGGCCGACGACCAAGGCCGAGATACTGGAAAAAGACTGGGTCCGCTCTGTGGTTATTGATGATGTGAGAGAATTATTTCCGGTTATGAAGACCGATCCGGGCTGGTACACGCTGCAAGTAAAGATACCATTTGCGCGGTACAAGCAGTCAACGCAAAGCAATGTCATGGGCCTTGTGGCATTCACTGACGATCCGGAGAACTGGAATGGAACCGTTGATTCTCAAGAGATACAAATATACATTGCGCCCTCTTCTGGTGCGCAGCTAAACGTGAAGGTGGTGAACCGGAACGTATGGCCGCCTGAGCCGGTAGAGCAGGCGTTGGTGAGGGTATTCAGGCAAGTAGATATTGTTGATGGATATAGTGATGAGGATATATGGAACAACTTGATTCCTGTGTTGGAGGGTAAAACTGATAGTGAAGGATGGGCGTTTTGGGATGTGGGTTCGGCGTGCAAAGACAAGGATGCCTATTTGGCAATGTCCTATTATAATGGTTCGTATGGCAAGGTAGATTTTGAAGAAGATGACCCCGGATGGGCTCCAGGATGCCAGGCCAAGCTGGAAAGAACCATATTCTTTGGCGAGGCCGTGGTATCCAATGAATTCTGTATACTCGGGTTAAATAGTGTATGGATCAGGGCCAAGGCCCGTATCTTGAGTGGTAATGTGGGGGTGGTGGATGCCAGCGAAGGGCCATGCCTCATGGGAGGTGTGGAGGTATTCATTGGCCCTAAGGTTTGGATGGAAGATGGCGTGCAGGTGTTCGGTGATAGCGTCAAGATCAAGAGGAAGGCCTCTGTGTTTGATGTGTTTTACAATGAGCTTGTTAACAAAGGAACCATCAGGGGCGAGGAGCAAACTCCCCTTGACCTGCCGCTGGAGGTGTATTTGCCGGATTTCCCGGACATCCAACCAGGGATCGATCCTGTAAAGGTGTTTTCAGGGCAAACTCGTACCCTTGCTGAAGGCCATTATGGAGCGGTTCGAGTGAGACCTAAAGGTAAACTTGTGCTGGAAGGAGGTGAATATCATTTTGAGAAGTTGAGGTTGGATCCAAAGGCCTCTGTGGTATGCCTTGCTCCCACAGAGATCAGGATCGAGGGGCGGCTGTTGACATGGCCAAAGGCATACATAGGTCCTGCTGCTGATTCTGAAATTACAGCTAAAGACATTGTGATTTTAGTCGGTGGGATAAACGGAAGAAATGGCAACCTTAGAGAAAATCCCAAGGCCGTGACCATTGGGATTGCAAACAACATAAAGGCAAACATCTATGCTCCCAATGGCACTCTCTGGATCTGCGGCGTAACCCACGCAGAGGGGAGTTTCATTGGGAGGGATGTGATAATTGGGGTGATGGTTACGATGTCGATAGACTCTGCTTTTTGATATGGCGGTAACTCAAGAAAGGAGGAAATGACATGAATTCGAGACGGAAGATGACAGCAAAATTGCTTTTGTTATTAGCGGCAATATCACTCTTTGCATCGCCTGCACTTGCCGGAAGAGAACCTCCCAGCGAAGGCACTATTGGAGGTCCAGAGCTGTGGTGTGTAATAGTGGTAGATTGTAACAGTGGTTATGCGACAGCTAGATTTAAGCGAGTTGTGAATTGTCAGGTGCAGACACAAGGCCTAGCAATTCCCAGCCAAAACTGCCCGACCAGCGAAGCAGACGCCTTGTGGCAAACCCTTGAGGTAAAGCTGTTTGACATAAATGATAATCCCTCTACCATGACCCCAATAATTACAAAGGTGAAAAATTATAGAGAAGATAATTATAATATAGGTGGGACATCGGTTCACACAGTATCATTTGATGCTCAAGTCAAATTTTGGAGCCATTGAGGTATTCCATTCCGTCGAGAAAGTTAAGACCTTTTGCACGGAAATGACCATAGTGGAAGCATACTAGCCTCAACCTCATTGTTTAGTTGTCCGGGCTTAAGACAAGCTTTTCGATATACGAGCTTGAGACTAGGAGCCAGAATGTCTGCTGACGTTTTTCGGGTGTCTAGGGAAGTTGAAGCTTCTAACCTTGATGGTGTTGTTTTTAGAAACCAGAAATTTTTATAATCTTGTATTTTCGCCGCCTAAGGAAGAAGTTCACAATCGAGTTGGCCTATAAATTGGCATTAAGTAGCGATGAGAATTAACAAACAAAGTGTCTCATGGTTGGCGTTCCTTGCTATCTTGTTTCTTTGCTGTAGTGCCTTTGCACTCTATTCAGTCAACATGCTTAAATGGATAGAGCTACCAGATAGGGGGTTCATTTTTCGTGCAGCCACCGGCATACATATTATTGGCGATATTAACGAAACTGGCAAAAAGGCGGGCCTTAGGAAGGGCGATGTGATACTGAAAATTAATGGTAAGAGTTATGAGACATTCGCAGAATTTTGCAAAAATTGGAACCACACCTTAGGGAGCACGAACCGTTATCTAATCGAAAGGGGTGGTCACCAATTACAGGTTTCTGTTGAAAATGTACCCATTGGAGCTGCCCGTGTCTTTGGGTCTAGCGGCATCCCTTTCTTTGTTGGCTTGATTTATGTCCTAGTTGGTTCTCTTGTTTTCCTAATGAAGCCTCACCGAGGCAGGAGTTGGGTCTTTTTTGGTTTTACAGTGACTTCGGGCTTGGTCTTTTGCTTCTTCTTGGAGTCTGGCCCGATTTATCCTCCCTGGCTAGATGCTGTAATGATATTCGGCTTATGTTTCTTGCCGGCTACTATAATCCATCTGATATTATACTTTCCTGAAAAGCAGTATGTAGTTCATAAATGGCCGACTGTTTCATTTTGTGGCTACGTTCTTTCAACAATTTTATTTGCCTGTGTGATAAGCTCAACAGCCTCACTTGCTGACATGCCAGAGCTTCTTCGAAGGATAGTAGTTCTTTACATTGCATTGAGCGTGGTTATATACGTAGGTGGACTTTTTCTTACTTTATACAGGACTGATTCTCATATGGCACGGCTTCGGGCCAAAATGATTTTACTTGGATTTGGGGTTAGCGCAATTCTCCCTGCATCGGATTTTCTTTTGAACGAATTGTTCGGCGTGTATATAATACCTCAACTGGTCTATTATCCAGCATTTTTTGTAGCACTGCCTGTTTTTATCGGCTACTCCATTGTTAAACACGATCTTTTTGAGATTGATGATGTCATAAAGCGCACCTATGGATACGTGCTTGCAACTGGAGGAATAGCTGTGGCCTACGGCCTTGTGGTAGGCCTTTTTAAGGAAGTTTTTGGAAAATCAGAAATCACAAGGTCTAATTTATTTCCGATAGCATTTGCTCTAGGGGCTGTCTCAATCTTCAACCCACTTCGGAACAGAATGCAGAGACTTATAGACGAAGTTTTCTATCGTCTCGAATATGATTATAAGGCGACAGTTGAGAAGATTAGCGAAGCTATGCGGTCTTTTCTTAATGTGGAGGAAATTGGCAAGCGCATAGTGGATTTGGCTACGCGAGTCCTCTTCGTCGATTATGCCGGCGTTCTGATTTTCAATGAACATACTGGGATGTATGAATATTTGGCAGTTGGTGGGACACGAGAGAGGTTACACGACATTGATAGTAAGAAGGAAATGATGTCGGCACAAAATCAAGAAAACGCGATTTACCAGAACGTGGAGCTCATATCACAGGCTAATAGAGAAGTAAAAGAAGAAGGTAGATCTCATGAGGGAAATATTGAAATTCCTAAAAGCCGAGAACCATTGGCTGAAGCAGATCCCCTGATTCAAAAAATGAAAAAGAGAAAAAAAGAAATAACTGTTTATGGCATTGAAGAGGACCCATTCTTTGAAGACCAAAAGGAGGCCAGCATGAGGTCCATCAGTAGGATGGATGCTACACTTCTTGTTCCGCTAATTTATGAGGAAGATCTTATTGGCTTGATAGCTCTAGGGGAGAAGAAATCAGGAAAGTTTTATTTTGGCGAAGATATAGCGTTACTTAAAACGCTTGCTAACCAGGCTGCAGTAGCTATTGAGAATGCGAAACTTTTCCAGGAGAACTTGGAAAAACAACGAATGGAAGAAGAACTTAACATAGCTCGCAATCTCCAGATGAGCATGCTACCGAAGGAAGCTCCGAAGGTAGAGGGGCTTACTATCACAGCTCATTCGAGTCCAGCCAGGGAAGTTGGCGGCGACTTCTTTGACTTTATTGAAATGGGTGATGAACAGGTGGGTCTTGTGATCGGAGATGTTACTGGAAAAAGCGTGTCTGGGGCTTTAGTCATGGCTGCATCGCGAAGTGTTTTTAGGATGCTATCAGAAGAGCAACTCAGCGTTGGTGAGATTATGATGCGAGCTAATCGCAGAATTAAGAAAGATGTCACTGGAGGCATGTTTGTAGCGCTTTTGTATGCTGTCCTGGACGGAGAAAGGAAGACTCTGAGGCTTTGTAGCGCAGGCCAAACCCAGCCAGTTCACTTTTCGACTGAAGAACAAGACGCTTACCTAATTCAGACAGAAGGAGACACGTTTCCTCTTGGAATTCTTGAGGAAGCCATCTATCAGGAAACGCAAATTCAGTTGCAACCTGGAGATAAGCTGGTTTTCTATACTGATGGAATAGTCGAGGCAATGAACGAGAGAGAAGAAATGTTTGGATTTGAGAGGCTCTTGGATTGCATTCGGAGTTGTAAAGATAGATCAGCTGACGAAACCCTCAGCACTATTATCCAGGAGGTTAACAGCTTTGCCGGAAAGGCCTCTCAGCATGATGATATAACATTAATTATCGTGGGCGTACGGTGAGGCTTGTGATCCATTTTCGACCTTTAAGCAGGTGTCTTTGATAGATCCAGGAAAAAAGTTAAGGGGTATTTTCTGGATAGTATGTATGCCAGCATTGTCTGGTGCTCTTCTCATTCTATCGTTTCCCAAATATGATTTTCACTTGCTTGCGTGGGTAGCCTTGGCGCCGCTTTTACTCTCAATCTTAACAATGCCAGGAAAGTCTAGCTTTTTTCAGGGCTATGTATGTGGTCTAGTGTTTTTTCCAGGGGTTTTTGCTTGGATCTTTGAGGTGCCAGGCTACAAACTGATTCATCATATTATCCTGGACTTATACCTTTCTCTTTACTTTGGTCTATTTGGATTGATTTTAGGCATTAGTTTAAATCGATGGAGAACCGGTTGGGCTCTTATACTAGCCCCTTTTTTTTGGGTTCTTACTGAGTATATCAGAGCCCATGTTTTGTTTCTCTCCTTTCCTTGGAACTTTTTAGCCCACTCTCAGTACCAGAATACTTCCCTGATTCAGTTCGCAGAGTTTACAGGGGCATATGGGGTTAGCTTTTTCTTAGTGGGAGTCAATTCATGCGTTGCATTGGCTACCATCTGGATTTTTGGCCTGCGCAGTTATGAGCGCGGAGCGAGGGTAGGGGGGTTGGTATCCACAGGTTCCTTGATTAGTGCCATAGTGGTGTGGGGATTGTGCTCAGTAGCTGCATATAGCTATGGTGGGTTAATATCATCGCGAGAGTTAGTTCAGGAACCAGTCAAAATTTCTGTGCTTCAAGGAAATATTGACCGTGAAAAGAAAATGCACCCCATGAAATATGCCAGTTTTATTATGGATGTATATTCACGACTTAGTTTGGAAGCTTCAAAAGACAAGGCAGATCTCATTGTATGGCCCGAGGCATCAACTCCTGGGTATGTTTTGAAAAATCTTACGCTCATGAAATATCTTGCAACTATAATTAGGAAGGCTGATTCCTATTTTGTGATAGGGAGTTCAGAATATCCCAAGTTTGTGAGAAAGCAGTATGGAATGGGAGATATTGGTAACACTGCACTCTTCTTCTCACCAAAGGGCAGCGTTCTTGGTCAGTACCTAAAAATCCGTTTAGTTCCATTTGGTGAGACAATTCCTATGGAAGGAGTAATTCCCTGGCCAGAGTTTATCGTACCCGAGGGAAAGAAGAAGTTTGAAGTCCCTGGCAGAGACTTCACCTTGTTTGAGGTAAAAGGGAAGAAGTTCGGAACAGTGATTTGCTGGGAAATCATATTTCCAGGACTTATTCGCCAATTTGTTAGGAAAGGAGCGAACTTTATCGTCAATATAACCAACGAGGGATGGTTTGGGCTGGACACAGGGCCTCACCAAATGCTGGCGATATCCGTCTTCAGAGCTATTGAAAACAGAGTGTTTGTCGCCAAAGCTGGCAATGTTGGCGTTTCGGGATTTATTGATCCACTAGGGAGAATTGTTGGAAGAGTGACGGCGGGCGGAAAAGATGTGTGCGTAAGGGGGTATCTAACAGGTAGAGTCGCTGGATACAGGGGAGGCGAAACATTCTATACAGCCTATGGAGACGTTTTTGCTTATCTATGTATTGCGGTAACATTGGTTGCTGTTTTTATGAGCTTCTTCGGGAAGAAAACTAGGCCTTGAGAATTTCTCACTAAGTAATGGAGTTACGGTACCGGAGCCGTGAATATCAAAATTATTGAGCCATGCTCATTTGATAAGAGGTACGAGTTCAGAAGCCTCACCCCGAACTTAGGACCAATTACGATAGCCTCACTGCTTAAGGCCGAAGGTCACGATTGCCAAGTAATAAGTGAGTATGTGACGAAGATGAACTTAGCAGAAGTTAAGGAGGCAGATGTAGTTGGTATCTCTATTACTACGTATAACGCAAATAGGGGATTCGAGATAGCGAGAAGAGTTGACAAACCTGTTGTGTTTGGAGGATTTCATGCCTCCTTAATGCCAGAGGAGTGTTTACAATACGGCGATTATGTCATTAGAGGTGATGGCTATCCAGTTGTACAATTGGTTCGAGCATTGGAGACTGGAAAGACAAAGGATCTCAGCCGGATACCTAATTTGGTATACAAAAAAGACGGAAGAATCGTATGTAACCAACAAACAAGCCAGATAATAGATATCGTGCCTGACTTCGGATTGGTAAAAGATTACTATCGCTTAAGTCTAAACAGGTTGACAAGAATTCCTCTTCTAGTAAATGGATCCAGGGGATGCCATTTCGACTGCACCTTTTGTGCCATAAAAGAAGTTTACAAA
>QMLZ01000144.1 GCA_003646995.1 Deltaproteobacteria bacterium
TAACTTCTCGCTTCTGTTTTAGCTGAAAGCTGATCGCTGATGGCTGAAAACTTGCCTGTCCTTTTAATCTTGAACCTTGATCCTTTGACCTTGTGACCTTGCGCCTTGTACCTCCCGCCCTTCGGGCGGGGCTGACCGCCGATCGCTGACAGCTGATAGCTTTGCCGTAGGCAAACATTTTCCCACCATTATGTGTAATTTTTTACCAACTATGGAAACTCTTTTCACACGGCTCAGTTATTTCTGTAAAGAGAGATTAATAGTTAACTTATTGAAATAATTTGCCGATTAAAAAAGCCATGAGACCTATCCTACTTGGCATTACTCTTGCTGTACTGAACCTGAAGTTAAAGCTAGATTTAATAAAAATTGAGAGTTAAAATTCCTGTCCGTGCATTTTAACCTCAATATTTTTCACATTTATTTTTGCTCTTGCTTGTGCCCTTGTTATTCGCGGGCAGGAGGGATTGCGGCAAGGGTTTAACTCTGATTTTGAGAAAAAACTTAGCGATATTAAAGTGTTATTCGGTTGAACCCATTGTAACCGAAGGGGGCGGAGCCTACCCGCTGGGCTGACCGCTGATAGCTGAGAGCTGATAGCTTCTTATGTTTCCCACCTTTTCCATAGGCCAAGTTAGCAAACAACTTGACGTCTCGTGCCACACACTCCGATTCTGGGAAAAGGAGCTTGGGGATATCATTATGCCACTTCGTACAAGTGGGGGCCAGAGGCGCTATACTACTGAACACGTAGAAACAATCAGAGAAATCAAGAGGCTAAGAGACAATGGTTTCAGCCTTGCCGAGATTAAGGCCAGGATGAGGGGTCAAGATCCTAACAACAATAATAGAAAATTAGAAATAGTTGATCGCGTCGCCAATGAAATAGCAGAAATCGTCCGCCTAGCCCTAAACAGCTTACTTGAGAAAAGCGAGAAATGATGGCCAGTAAGTGGTGCCAACCTCCAATGAATCTCCGAGCACCAAATGATCTACGAAGATATTCTTAGAGAATTCGAGCTACAACAAGTTCGTTATGTAGTGGTTGGGGGCGTTGCAGTGAATCTTTACGGATATGCACGACTCACAGTTGATCTAGATGTAATGATAGACCTTGCTGAGGAAAATCTATTCAAGGTCGTTTCAATCATGGATAGGTTAGGATATAAACCAAGAGTTCCGGTTAAGCCAGGTGAGATCATATCACCTGCAAAAAGAAACGAATGGATAGAAAAGAAAGGTGCAGTAGTATTTACGTTTGTTCATCTAGATCGGCCTTACAGACATTTAGATATTTTCCTCAATAATCCCATTGACTTCGAAAAAACGTATTCAAGGAGCAAGATTTTCCAGGTGGGAAATGTGAAAATAAGGGTTGCAAGCATAGAAGATCTTATTGCTATGAAACAAGTCAGCAAAAGGCCAAGGGATCTAGAAGACATTGGCCAACTCCAAAAACTTAATGAATTGATCAGAGCGGGGAAGAATACAGATGACTCTTGAAGAACTTTACAAATATGCTTACGTGAAGCAGCCGCTCAATGAAGTCTATAAAGACCCTTCTATGGTACCCGAAGAGTTTATCTTAGAGTGGTACAAAGACGCCTATGATTATCAACGCTCGCACTCAGAAGAGGAACTCGCAGAATTTGTACGTTTGACACCCCAGCAAATTTTGGAATGGTTAGAGGAGGCCGTAGAGTTTGTCTGGGAGGCCAGCAAGAACTGGAAAGCATCCTAGCTTTCTCGCTTCCCAGCATTCCAGCTTCCTAGCCTCCTAGCATTCTAGCTTGCAAGCATGTATGATTCAAAACTCAAAATTCAAAATCAGCCAAGCTGCCCGGCAGTCTAGCGGTTGGCTTTCTAGCTGTTACGCCTTTTCTAGCTTTGAACGTTTTATGGTATGGAAACTAGACTAAAACTCTTGAAGTCGTTACCATGTGGGATCGTTAGCTCTGGAAGCAGGGGTGCGAGGAGCGAAGGTCAATGACTTTGAGTGAAGCTGACATTCGTTATTACAGGTCTAAGGCTGAGATCCGCCGAAAGAAAGAGCTACAAGAGCTCGGTGAAAGATATGCGCTTGCTTGGAATTTGGCGCGTCGGGCAGCAAAGCTGTTAAAGGAGAAGTTTGGCGCCACAAGAGTTGTAGCTTTTGGTTCGCTTCTGCAGCAAGAAACCTTTACTCCTTGGTCAGATGTTGATATTGCTGCGTGGGGGATACCGGCTTTAGATACTTTCAAAGCTATGGGAGAGGTGATGGACCTGAGCAGCGAAATAGATATCTCACTTGTTGATATGGCTACCTGTAAAGAACCCTTGAAGTCAACTATCGAAAGAGAAGGTCGAGAAATATGACGGAACGATACCTGGTGGCTGCTGGCAGAATTCGTGGTGAGCTCAAGGAATTGGAGCAGGTGGTATATAGAGCTAAAAGAGCAATGGAATTAGCCAGCATACGCCCTGATGAGCAAGACATATTTCTTGATTCGGTAGCTTTAAATCTCCACGATTTTTATACAGGAGTCGAACGAATTTTCCGTAATATTGCAAGCCTGGTTGACAGAAGTGTACCAGAAGGAGCAGATTGGCACAGAGAACTATTAAAGCAGATGCAAACAGATCTGCCTCAGGTAAGACCAGCAGTTTTATCGGCGTCCATAGGTATGGCATTAGATGAGTATCTGAGCTTCAGACATGTAGTGCGTAATATTTATGCTTTTCAATTTGATAAGGAGAGATTAGGGAAACTGGTTGGTGAGCTAAGTCCTTGTTTTAAGGGATTAAGCACAGAATTGCTCGCGTTTGTGGATTTCCTGGAGAAAATTGGTTCTGCTTAAATCCTATGAGGTCCGGTTGCCCATGTGCTCCGCTGCCCAGCCTCCTAGCTTCCTCGCTTTCAAGCATCCCAGCAATACTCGATTAATAATTAAAAATTGAACGCTGGATGTTCCGCTTATTCCGCCAATATATCTCCATCCGCCAACTCTTCTTTGTAGTAGGCGAAGGAGTTCTTATCTTCCTGGCAGTCAGCCTCGCCTCTTTTATAATGTTTGGAGAGGACGTGGGCTTTATGCTCATGATGAAAGATATTTGGATCAAGGTTTTAGTAATTGCCCTAGTCACACAGCTTAGCCTTTATTTCAACGATCTTTACGAATTCAAGACCTCTGATAGGACCCTGGAGGTAGCGTCACGCCTTGTACAAGCCATCGGCATTACCTCTATTGTCCTTGCTATTCTCTATTATGTTTGGCCAGAGCTTATTATTGGCCGGTGGATTTTTTTTGGCAGCGTGTTGGTGCTTGTTGGTTTCTTGGTTTCTTGGCGGATTCTTTACTCGGCTGTCATCCGCAAGAAGATGTTTACTGAGAAGGCTATCATGCTTGGAGATGGCCAACTTGCCATGGATATCCTAAAGGAGGTGAATGAAAGTCCAGACCTTAGTTATGACATAAGGGCCTTGGTCACGAATGGCAACAGGCAAGCAGTGGAAAAATTTTTTGGGGCGTCAAGAATTATAAATGGCTTTGACCACATTTGTGATCTGGCAGAAGAGGAAAAGGTCGACAGTATAATAGTGGCCCTCGATGAAAAGAGAGGGATTTTTCCTTACAGGCAGCTTCTCAATTGCAAAGTGAGAGGCATAAATGTCATAGATGGGGAGAGCTTCTATGAGCGCATATCTGGTAGGCTATTGGTCGAAAGGATAAATCCCAGTTGGTTGATATTCTCCGAAGGTTTCCGGAAATCCAGATTCGTTAGGATAAGCAAACGCGTAGTGGACTTTCTTACCGCGGGCCTCCTCTTGATTGTTTTTGCTCCCATTGGGCTAGTAACAGCCATCGCTATCAAGCTTGACAGCCCAGGTCCAGTGCTTTTTTCTCAGGACAGGGTAGGGCAAGATGGGAAGGTATTTAAGATTTACAAGTTTCGCTCAATGAGGGCAGATGCTGAAAAGCTTACCGGTCCTGTATGGGCCATGGAGGATGACCCAAGAATAACGCGAGTAGGCCGTATTATCAGAAAGCTGAGGATTGATGAGGTCCCCCAGTTATGGAATGTTTTCAAGGGTGACATGAGCTTTGTTGGTCCGAGGCCTGAGCGGCCGTTTTTCGTGGAGCAACTCAAAAAGAAAATTCCCTATTACAATGAACGCTTTACCGTCAAGCCAGGAGTTACTGGATGGGCCCAAGTTAAGTATCCGTATGGTGCATCTGAGAAGGATGCCCTGGAAAAACTTAAGTATGACCTGTACTACATCAAGAATATGTCCATATTTATGGACCTACTGGTTATATTCCAGACTACCAAGATTGTTTTGCTTGGCCGTGGAGCAAGATGAGATGTGCGGCATCACTGGCATAGTTGATTACAATAAACTGGGTGAAGAAGACAAAAACCTCTTACCCAGGATGCTGGGCATTATGCGGTATCGCGGGCCCGATGCATTTGGTATGTATGTGGACGATTGCGCAGCCCTTGGCTCAACAAGGCTCAGTATCATTGACCTCAACACCGGTGACCAGCCCATCCACAACGAGAACAAATCCGTATGGGTCGTACTCAACGGCGAAATATTCAATTATCCCGAGCTTAGGGAAGAGCTCAAGGCTAAAGGCCACAGTTTTTACACAAAATCCGACACCGAGGTTCTGGTTCATCTGTATGAAGAATACGGTACAGGGCTTTTCGATCATCTCAACGGCCAGTTTGGGATTGCCATATGGGATACCAGGAAGAAAACTTTAGTTCTGGGCCGGGACAGGGTGGGGATAAGGCCTCTGTTCTATCATCTGTCCAGCCGCCGTCTGGTATTTGGATCGGAAATAAAATCAATATTTGTTGATTCATCTGTGCCGCGGAGATTGAATTTGCAGGCCCTTTCAGATGTGTTTACCTGCTGGGCCCCCCTGGCTGATGAAACCCTTTTTCAGGGAGTCTCACAGGTGCCACCGGGTAGCTTTGCAGTATTTTCCAGCAAGGGGTTCAAAGTGAAAAAATACTGGTCCCTCAATTTTGGAGAACCAGAGCCTTTTGACAACCGGCCCCTTTCCCACTGGACCGGCCAACTCACTGAACTGCTATTGGATGCAACGCGAATCAGGCTCCGGGCAGATGTCCCTGTCGGGGCGTACCTGAGCGGGGGCCTGGACAGCACTTTCATCAGCACCCTGGTTAAACGCAATTTTAACAATACCCTGTGCACCTTTTCCGTAAACTTTACTGACAGCCGGTTTGATGAAACACCGTATCAGGAAAAGGCCATAGCCTCTCTCAAGACCCTTCACAAGAGAATCAAATGTAGTGAATCGGATATTGGCAATGTATTTGACCGGATCATCTGGCATACAGAAGTTCCCCTTCTCAGGACAGCGCCAGCCCCTCTGTTCTATCTTTCGCGATTGGTGAGAGAGAACAATTTCAAGGTCGTGCTCACGGGCGAAGGCGCTGATGAACTATTTGCCGGTTACAACATATTCAGGGAGGTCCTGGTGCGTGGGTTCTGGGCCAGGTATCCGGAATCGAGCCTGAGGCCCATGTTATTGGAGCGGCTTTACCCTTATGTGTTTTCCCAGGGCAATGGCAGGGCAAAAAAGTTTCTGACAGGATTTTTCAAAAAAAGCCTCACCCGGACAGATTCACCAGCATATTCCCATTTGTTGAGATGGGAGAACACGTCTCAACTCAGGTCTTTTTTCAGTAAGGATATTCAGTCAAGCACTGGCGGGCTGCAGGAATTCACAGAGCGCTTTATTACCACATTGCCGGAAAGTTTCATGGACTGGCATCCTCTATCACGTGCTCAATACACAGAGATAACCATTTTTCTGTCAAACTATCTCCTTTCTTCCCAGGGCGACCGTATGGCCATGGGCAACTCGGTCGAGGGCCGCTTTCCTTACCTGGATCACCGGGTGATAGAATTTGCAACAACAATTCCTGTTCGTTACCGGATAAATGGCCTGAATGAGAAATTTCTGCTCAAAAAGGCAGCAAGCAATCTGATCCCCCGTGAAGTTGCTGAAAGGCCGAAACAGCCTTACAGGGCCCCCATCAGCAAGTGCTTTTTGGGCCAGGGGGCCCCGGAATTTGCCCGGGAGCTTCTTTCCGAACGATGTATAAAAGATAAAGGTTACTTTGATCCCGTCAGGGTCTCCAGGTTAATGGCCAAATGCAGGAATCAGGATGGAAATCTCGTGAGTGAGAGGGAAAATATGGCCCTGGTTGGTATTCTGTCTACCCAACTTCTAGATGAACTCTTTATAAAAAACTTTCCGCCATATCCGATTAAAGAACCGGAGAATGTGAGAATATTTGGCTAGACAGCCTGCCCGACGGTCAGGCGGGCTAGGCTGCCAGACAGCTGGACGGCTAAAGTGCTAGAGATCGAGAGGAACACATTTATTGAACGGAGAAAGATGGAAAAACCTCAAAGTGTGGCAATTGGCTGATCAATTAGCTCTGGATATTTACAAGGCAACCAAAAATTTCCCGAAAGATGAATTGTACGGAATTACTTCACAAATACGAAGAGCTGCTTTGTCGATTCCAACAAACATCGTTGAAGGTTACTCAAGAAAGGGGGATAAAGAACTGGCGCATTTTTTGAGCATAAGTTTTGCGTCTTTAGCTGAAGTGAAATATTTGATTCATTTTGCAAAAAGGCTGGGATATCTTTCTGAAGAGGAATCTGGTCATCTGGAAAATACCTGCGATGAGGTGGGAAAGAAGTTATGGTCCTTTTATTCAAGAGTAAAACGCGGCAATTAGCAGCCAAGCCGCCTCGCCGCCCAGCCGTCTAGCTGCCCAGCGGCCTCGCCGCCCAGCCATTTAGTTCTTGGAGGAAACACATAATGACTAATAGCTCACCGGGTAATTTGAAAATCTGTTCCCGCTGCATTCTCCCTGAAACCTTCCCCGGCATCAGGTTTGATGACAGTGGGGTTTGCAATCACTGCCACAGGGAAGAAAAGGCCTTGCAAAAAAGTAGTGAAAAAAAGGCCTCATATAGGAACAGATTGGATAATCTTATAAATGATATCAAAGGCAAACCGCCTGTATATGACGCGGTTATGGCATACAGTGGAGGCAAAGATTCCAGCTATACCCTGAAGATTCTAAA
>QMLZ01000145.1 GCA_003646995.1 Deltaproteobacteria bacterium
ACAGCCTCCGCCTTCCGTGCCTCAGGGACTATACAAATGATGTTCTTTGCCTTCATGACCTGTCGTATGCTCATCGAGATCGCTTTTTGGGGAACCTCCTCTAACGAAGAGAACCAACCTTCTTTAACCTGTTGATTTCTACATCTCTCGTTGAGCTCTACCACTATGTATGGATCAGCAGTGGTGAAATCTGCAGGGGGATCATTGAAAGCCAGATGCCCGTTTTCACCGATTCCAACAAACGCTACGTCGACCTCCACCCTGGAGATCAAAGCTCCTAACCGGCGACATTCACTCCAGGGGTCAGGTGCGTCTCCCTGGATGAGGTACACGCGGCCAGGATACACCTTGTTTATCAATCGTTCTTGGAGATACTTGCGGAAGCTTGCAGGGTGAGTTTCAGGAAGGCCGAGGTATTCATCGAGATGAAACATGATTGTGCGACTCCAATCAATGTCTCTTCTTTGAGTAAGGAAATCCAAAAACTCAAATTGAGAAGCCCCCGTTGCCGCAACGAAGGTTGCTACACCTTTTTGAGCAATTGTTTCCCTTAGCACACGTGCAGCTTGTTCTGCAGCAAGGCGGCCAGCCTCTACTTTGTCAAAACAAATATTTATTTGTAACACATCTTCTCCTTTTATTGTTCCCCACGCATTTTCTTATCCTCGCCGCGTTGCGAAAGGATCTGCAGCATCCCGTAAGGCGTCCCCTAAGAAGTTAAAAGCTAATACAGCAATCATAATGCAAAACCCAGGGAGCAATAGCCATGGGTAAGATTGCATAACCTGCACATTTTGAGCCCGTCTTAAGAGCAATCCCCAGCTTGTTAAAGGTGGTTTAATTCCAAGCCCGAGGAAGCTCAGACTCGACTCTGACAGAATCACACCGGGAATCTTCAATGTGGACACTACAATCACATGGCTCAGAGTATTAGGCAATAAGTATTTTATCATAACCCGCACTTTGCCCGCTCCTATTGCTTTTGCAGCCATAACGTAGTCTTCTTCTCGGATGGCTAGTACCTTTCCCCGAATCTGCCTTGCTAGGCCAGTCCAACCAACCGAAGTCAGGATCCCGATTATTATGAGGACTCTGTAAACAGGGGGTAATCGAGCAGGAAGAGACGCGGAGATGAGCATTAAAAGAGGAAGATCAGGCACTGACATAAATACCTCGATAATCCTTTGGACAACCAAGTCCATGACTCCCCCATAGTAGCCGGAGAGAATACCAACAATCGCGCCAAAGGACATCGCAGCTAATGTGGTTAGCAATCCAATTAAAAGGGAGATGCGTCCCCCATACAATAGAAGAGAGAAGAGATCCCGTCCCAAACGATCGGTTCCTAAAGGAAAATAATAGCCACCTTTTTCTACCCCAAATAAATGAACATTTGATTTAAAGAACAGAATTCTGTAATAATCACCATGTACAAAAAATTTAAGACGATACACCCGAGTTTTATCTTCTTTATAGACATCCTTGCCTGTATTTACATCAAACTCATGCTTGAGCCCGTAAACGAATGGAATAAAATGAAAACGTCCTTGTTCATCAAAAAAGTGGAGCCGTTGTGGGGGTAAATACATATAATCAACATGCTGTGAGTTAACTCCATAAGGAGCAAAAAATTCAGCAAACCCTGTAACTATAAACAAAATCAGAACAAAGATTAAACCAATAATTCCTAATTTATGCTTCCTAAATCTCCGCCACATATCTTTACTCATACCGAATCCTCGGATCAGCCCATGCTAAAACAATGTCAGCAACAAGGTTCCCAATTAAAAGAAGAAGGCATACTATTAAAAGATAAGAGCCGGCAAGCTGTACGTCTTGAGAAGTTAACGCTGATAGATAGGTCGGGCCTATAATAGGGAGGCTCAATACACATCCTGTAATCACTGCTGCAGAAATAATGCCAGGGAGGCTCATCCCCAGGTAACTGATGAGCGGATTAATGGCTACCCGAAGGGCGTGTTTACATATGACGACATTCTCCTTAAGCCCTTTAGCTCGTGCAGTCTGAATATAGGGTTGCCCAAGAACATCCAACAGGTTTCCACGCATAATCCGAATTATCGAAGCTGTGTGCGATGTACCAAGCACCACTATAGGTACCCACAGGTGTTTTAATAGGTCAATGAATTTTCCCAAACTCCATGGGGCATTTATGTAAGTAAGCGAAAAGAAACCTCCGGTAATATCGGTGTGAAAGAAAAAAACCAAAACAAACAAAATCAGGAGTGCAAGGAAGAAATTGGGAATCGAGAGTCCCAAAAAGCCCAAAAATGTAAGAATATAGTCAGCAAAAGTGTACTGGTGAACTGCTGAATAGATACCAATAGGAATGCCAATAAGCCAGGAAAAGAAACTCGAGAGTCCACCGACAACGAGAGTCCACCCAATTTCCCTGTAGATTATGTTATTTACTGGCGCACTGTAGAGTAGGGATAGACCGAAATTCCCTCTAAGTACATGGCACACCCATTTAAAGTATTGAACATAAATAGGCTGATCTAGTCCATAATAGGCCCTCAATTTGGCTGCGGCTTCAGAGATTTCTTGCCCTTCCCCTTCTTGTTCTAATTCAGATATGTAGTAGTCTAGAAAGTCACCGGGCGGGAGCTGAAGAACTCCAAAGATAACCGCAGAGATGAGAAAAAATGTGATGGCCATAGAAGAAATTCTGCGTATAATATATCCCACCATTTTCTTCCGTCCATCCAATTACAATTTAAGATGCGAAAGAAGGGGGCCCACTATGGGGCCCCCTTCTTCGTTTATTTTTCGCCTTTGATGAAAAACTGCCACGGCCTTATTACGCCTACGCTTCGTGTCACATCACCATACACCCAGTGATCGGGAACGGTCCCAATCCTGTTGCTTACGACACACACAAGAAGCTTAGTTGTAGTAGCTATTTGGTAGCAGTTTTTCGCCACCAATTGCGCGATCTGCTTCCCGAGGGATGATTGTTTTGTCGGATCGATGGTCTGGAGCAACTCCCTGTAAAGATCCTGAGCCTGCAGTATCCACTGTTCTGCCGGCTTTTCACCCTCCTTGCCACCCGTGACGAACCAATCACCGGCCGACTTATACATCTGCTGGTTACGGGTATGGGATGTAACGGGGAGCCAATACTCAGGCCTTAAGAAGAAGTAAATTCCGCCGTCAACTTTCCACACGTACGCTTCGAAGTCACCGTTTTTCAAGCGTGGCCATAGCAAGGCTCGATCCATGGGGTTGGGGATCACCTTGACCCCCACCTTTTCCCATTGATTTACGATGAGTTCGACGAGCCCAGTGTAAGGAATTTCCCCTCCCTTAGGCGAATAGTCTATTACGATGCTAAGATCTTTGCCATCAGGCCTGTTGCGAATCCCGTTTCCATCCGTGTCCTTTAGCCCCAGTTGGTCTAATATTGCGTTAGCCTTCACCGGATCATACTCGGTGTACATCTTGGCGTACTCATCACCAGGATAAAAGGGCGATTCGGGAAGTGGGCAGTATCCCCAAGGCTCAGCTAGCCCTTTATAGAATACCCTGGAGATTTCCTCTCGATTGGTAGCGTAGGAAAGCGCGATTCGAAAATCTTTGTTTCGGATGAGGTCCCTTAATACAGGATCTGGACAATCATAGTTAAACTGGATACTAGCACCCAGCCCGCCTGACTTTACTATTTGAACGTGATAACCCCCTTTCTCCTCATTCTGCTTATAAAAGGTGTAGTCAGCAAACGAAAGCTTCCTGGCTTGCATATCGATTTTGCCTGCAGCCGCCATCAGTGGGATAACATCTAGCGATCCAACATATTGCCATATGATCCGGTCGATGTAAGGAAGTTGATTTCCAGCTGTGTCCACCTTCCAATAATAGGGGTTTCTTTCCGCAACAACTTGAACGCCAGGAGTATATTCGGTGATCATCCATGCTCCGAGCACTGGCTGACCCACAAGATCAGGAGTAATTTTACTTTTGGTCTTCCTGTCAAGCAAAGAGAAGTCCTTGACATCGGGATTATACCTAGGATCGAACTGAATAAGCCAGTGCTTTGGCTTTACTACCCAGAATTCACTCTTAAGATTATAGATTGCGAGCGGGTATGGCACGGAATAATGGATCTTGATTGTGAAATCGTCGATTTTCTCTAAGGTGGCCACCTTTCCCGCCGGGTCTCTCATGTAAGCGCTGATCCCATGTGGGTAATCAGGGTTAAGCCTTAAGTCCCACAAGTAGATAAAGTCATCAACCGTGAGAGGTTCGCCATCTGACCACTTCACTCCTTCCCGAAAATGGAGGACTAAGGTCCTTCCCTCATCTTCGTAGTACCAATGGTCCACTATGTTAGGTTCCAGCTCTGGGTTGAGTCTAATTAAGCCATCTCCCGCAAATTTCGCGTAATTATAAAAATCCGAGGGCCCAGTGTACACTCTTAGCAACGTCCCTCCATATTGACCAATCTCCATGTATGGTTCAATAATCTTCGGGTTTTTCGGCAACCTTTGCTCCACTGGCGGTAGCTTCCCCTGAACAACCAATTCGTGCAGCATAGGCGCTTCGTGATACTGAGTCGCTTGTGCAGCCACCACAAGGCTCACTCCCATCGCTAACACCAACAACCACCTTACCAAACTTCTCATTCGAATCCCTCCTTTACGCATTCTTTTATATTTCACTATATGCAATCATTTTAGTAAATCATTTTAGGTCACCTCCTTTAAGGTTTTAGTATAATGTTCTTTCATCTCCTCATTGAAAGGCAAGGAAAGTATTTCATCTATCACATTTTTTGCTTGTTCATAAGATCTAGTTCTTGGATCTCTGATCAACACCTCTTCCAAAACCCGTCGGTCACCAGTTAGAAACGCTTCAAGGGCCATCTCCATCCTGATTATCCTTGGCATCAGGTACATTATTTTTATTCTTCTAGGAACATCCGGCTCTATTTTTTCGGGGTGAACGCCGTTCTTGTCAACTATAACTGGAACTTCCACCACAACATCATCTGGAATACCAGAAATTGTACCGTTATTTAAGATATTGAGTACTAGCCGCGTTTTTCTATCGTTGACTATCGCATTTATAAAGGGTACTTGCTGCTCTCCGCTCATCTTGCCTTTGGAAAATCCCTCCGGCCAAATCTCGCTTAGCTTTATCGAGGGATCTCCTGATGCCTTGATAAACTGTTCTCTTCTCCATCTGAGTTGGCTGTAAAACTTAGGTCTTTCAATCTCGTTATCTATGCCCCCAAACTTCCCAAACCATTTCTTCTTTGTTTCAAGGTTATAATGGTACTTCCAGCTCCCATTCCTAACGGTATCTCCTACAGGCATTCTACCGTAGAATCTGTACATGTCGATTGCCGCCGGACTCATCTGCATGTCCCAAGGATCTTTAGGCTCCCATTTATCAGACTCTTTTTCTATCCACTCATCTAAAATTGGATAAGCGTTCTCTCCTTTGTACAAAAACCGAGTAAGCCAAATTCCGTGATTGACACCAGCAACTTGCCAATCAACCTGAGCATAGTCTAGACCTAAAGCTGTACAGATACGCTGTACGCCTTTAAACCCGTGGCAAAATCCAACGGCCTTAACCTTTGTTTGTCTAAGCAGTAACTGTGTTATCTCGAAAACTGGATTAGCGGTTTGTATAAGCCATGCATCTGGACATATTTTTTCAACAGCTCTTCCTATATCTAAAGAAAGTTTAAGTTGATTATAATTTGAAAACGTGTAATAATCAGAGACCATGTTAAATTCTTGACTATCGATACCACGGTAGTAACCATGCCTTTCTCCAATTTCTCGTATTATTTCATACTGCTCATAGCCGTCTTGATGACCTTCAGATCGAGCAAGAGCAGTCTGAATTACAAAATCAGCTCCGTCCAAGGCAGTCTCCATACTCATCGTTTTTTCTAGCTTCAAACATGTTCCAAGCTCTTTTGCATACCTTTGAGCTAAACTGTAGACAGCTTCCAACCTCCGTTTGTCTATATCCATCAAACAAACGGAAATCCCAGAAAGCTCTTCAGTCTTCGCTAGATCCCCTATTATTGAAGGGGCGTATCGAACACTGCCACCCCCGATAATAGCAACCTTAATGTCAGCCATCTTTGCCTTACTCCTCCCTTAAATAAACACTACTGCCCTTCTTTACTATCACCCAAAAAGCGCTCCTTGGACCTATTCAGGTGTCGCCTTACCGCTTCAACGGCAAGCGTCACATTCCTCTGCCTAATCGCGTCGAAAATTCGCCGATGCTCATCTAATGTCTGCTTAATACCTTGGTCATTAAACAAATATAACAGATCCATTCCCCCCCATAGTTCTTGTCCCATAATCTTGATGAGCGGACGTACCGCCGCTTCTAGAAGTGAGTTATGGGAAGCAGCAGCTATCGCTAAATGAAAGTCCCGATCTGACTTTACATAATTATCATAGTCGCGTTCCTTCGCTGCTTTCTCTTCTTGAGTGAGCGCTCTCTCTATCCTCTTGAGGTCTTCGGTATTTGCCTTTTCAGCGGCAAGCTTTGCTATCCCTTCTTCTAAGCTCTTGCGGGCTTCCAAAACTTCGACAGGATGTACATCGCCCTCCAAAATGGAAAGCACCTGAGCTTCGATGCGGCCATTTCTTACGTTCTTCCGAATATAGGTTCCATCCCCAGGCCTGCTTTCGATGATTCCGGCGAGATGAAGTGCGGAAAGCGCTTCCCGAATCAGAGGTCGACTGATCCCCATCTGCTTTGCAAGTTCCCTCTCCGAAGGCAATTTATCACCCGCCTTATATACGCCATTCTTTATGGCGCTTATAAGCTGCTCAGCCGCATAAGCGCTTTTCCGTTTGGTTTCTATCTTCTGAAAGAACATAGCAAATCTATTATAACATGAAGTCGTCAAATTGTCAAGTGGTCTTACCAAAGCTCGGGACATGAAATGAGACACCCCCTGCAGCCAACTTGACTGCAGGGGGTGATGAACATGACAATTCCAAACCTAAAAACGCTCTATAAGTTTACCTCCTCCCTCTTCGACAGGGAAGACCAAGCGTGGAAGGCGGCCATGATCATCCAGGGGATCCTAAAAGCCCGTTC
>QMLZ01000146.1 GCA_003646995.1 Deltaproteobacteria bacterium
GCTTCTGCGTTCAGAAGGTGGCTCAACAAATGCGCCTCGGAACTTACTGGAAAAAGCAGCGAAACAAGAAAGAGAACATTGCTCACTTACTTGAAAACGTATTTCGTAAGTATCCCCGAAAACCTAAGACCCTTGTTCTGGAAATTGTCAAGGGCGGTGTTCAATGGATGGCGAGGAAGGGAAAACAGGTGACACAGGAGCACCTTGACGCCATCGCGGAGCCGATGGAAGCGCTCGGTTTCTCTATCCGAAAGGAACCTGGAGCTATTGAGCTGCCGGAACCGTCCCGGGTGTGCGTACCGCCGCAAGATCTCATTGCCATATTCGACCGCCTGGCTCTCCATAAAGCACTCAAAGATGATGTGGCCGAGTTGTTTCGCAATGGGCACTTCAACGAAGCCGTCCGCAAAGCCTTGGAGCGGTTCGAGAAGGCGATTCAGGATGCTTTAGGTGACCATAAGACGTTTGGCCGCGATTTGATGGCAAAGGCATTTGGCGGAAATCCGCCACCAATTAGTCTGAACGACCTGAAGACGGCAAACGACCGTAGCGAACAGGAAGGCTTCAAGTTTCTAACCATGGGAGCCATGTCTGGCATGCGAAACCTATACAGTCATGGAGACGTGAAGCAGATGAGTGCCATGGGCGCCGTCGAGCGACTGGCCTTTGTGAGCCTATTGTTCAAACGGGTTGAAAAGACATGGAATGATCAAAAAGAAGAAGAGGTAAAACCATAAATGCTTACCGCAATACAAGTGGGCAACTTCAAGGCCTTTGCTGATGCGCAGAGGATCCCCATCAGACCCCTGACCCTGATTTATGGAGCCAACAGCTCAGGCAAGTCGAGTGTCATTCATAGCATTGTTTTTGCTCGTCATGCCTTGGAAACCGGCGATCTCGATATCCATCGTACTAACATTGGCGGCGAAGCGGTGGATCTCGGCGGTTTTCGCCAATACGTTCATCGGCGAGAAGCTAATCGCCGGATGGAATGGTCCGCAGAACTCGACACAGCAGGATTCAAGGGCCGCCTTGCGGAACTACTTGCCCCTGTGAGAAAAGTTGCCGTCACGCTGGCAGTTGGGATTTCCCTGGATGACCAAGACCGCCCCTTGCCGGATGCAGTTCCCGAAGTGCACGCCTATGAAGTTGTAGCAGATGGAAAAAGCCTGCTGCGTATGAGCAAACGCCGGGACGGCAAGCTGCAACTCGACCGACTTGACCATGAGCATCCCGTTTTCCGTGAAGTCCTGAAGGCTATTGTCGAGACTTCCACTACCGCCGAATCGATTCATCCATCCGATTATGAAGGCCTTGACGAGGCGATCACAAGTATTGTTCCTGAAATTGTTACAAGCGTGGGACGGTTCTTGCCGGAAGGTCTTTTGCGCTCAGAGGCGTTTACGCCAGGTGGACAGATGGCTTTCTTCCCCGTAAGCCGTGGCCGCCGTCGCGAAGATCTGGCTGCGGCTGTACGTTTTTTCATTCCAAGGACCATAGATGAATTGATAAGTGGAATCGGACAGGTTGTAGAGGAAGAGCTTTCTCGTCTTCAATACCTGGGGCCGCTGAGATCCTATCCTCCCAGGCATTTGGCTTTTGCACAGCAGCATGATCCAAACTGGTTCGCCGGTGGTGGCTATGCATGGGATGTGGTACGACGAGACACTGAGGTGCGCAAACAGGTCAACGCCTGGTTGACTGCCCCGGATCGGCTGCAGACTCCCTATGAATTAAGAATCCGACATTTGTTGACTATTGATAATTTAGATGCCGAATACACTAAGCTCATAGAAAAATTAGAACAGCGGTTTACAAGCGAGGAGCCGTACGACTTTGATCTTTTCGGTGAAATGTACGCCGCTTTAGAAACATTGAAAGAGCAGGAAGCAAAGCTGACCGATATTCAGGAGTTGAACCTTGTAGATCGAAGAAGTGAGACTATTGTAAGCCATCGCGATGTTGGAATAGGTGTAAGTCAGGTTCTTCCGGTCCTAGTTGGAGCTTATGCCTCGCGAAATCAGATCATCGCCATTGAACAGCCCGAGATCCACCTTCACCCTGCATTGCAAGCGGACTTGGGAGACGTATTTATACAGTCTGCTCTGGGTGACAGCAAGAACCGATTCTTAATCGAAACACATAGCGAGCATCTGTTACTGCGCATAATGCGACGGATGCGGGAAACGGCACTAAGCACATTACCTGAGGGTTGTCCTCCAATACATCCTCAAGATGTGATGGTTCTTTTTGTAGAGCCTGATGGATCTCGGAGTATTGTTAGAGAAATGCCGCTTAATGAACATGGAGAGCTAGTAAAAGCTTGGCCAGGTGGATTCTTTGAAGAAGGGTTGAGGGAGGTATTTTGATGCCGCTCTTGTCGGAATACACTCTCACCCCTGATGTTTTCGATTCAACATCGTATTCAAGCGATGAAGTTGGAAGCATCCAATTGCAGTATCTCAAGGAAGTTCTACTGAACGAAGGGCTCGTAAGGGACCTTCGGGATGGCGCATGGCGCTCTTTGTTTGCAAATAACGTGAGGCCTTGGCATCGTCGCGGAAAAGAGTTGCTCAAGAAGCTTATTACACAGAGGCGGTTGCGCAGATTCCCTGCCGTTCTCACCAGCTACCCCTGTACGGATCATGAATGGTGTGAGGAGGCCCTTGCTTCGCATGAGAGAACCCCTCTAATTGGCATTGTTACAACAAGAAATGTGGCAGATAATTATGACAATCCGGCGGTTGCTTCAATTGACCACCTTTCGAGTGCTCCATGGTGGGCGAGGCGGAGTCCTTCAGTTCGGTTAACGAGGACGGTAGAAGAATATAGGGACAATCTCCGACTAATTCTTCAGTGTGCGAACTCGATAATGTTCATTGATCCGCATCTCGACCCAAGCCGCCGGCGTTATCGGAACTTCATTTCTCTCCTCAACGTTATGGACAGTCGTAGCCCTGCTCCTTTGATAGAGATCCATAGAGTGTGCTATTACGGCTCGGGCCCCAATAGGGAATTAATCGAGCCACTTGAATGGCAGAAACGATTCCATGACGCTTGGGCTGATACCCTAAGGCAAGCCAACCTTTCTGTTGAAGTATTCATCTGGGATGATTTCCACGACCGTTATCTGATTAGCGACCTTGTTGGTATAAGCGTGCCAAACGGATTTGATACAACAAGAAATTCCAACAGTATAACCACTTGGACACGCCTTGGGAGAAAAGAGCGTGACGCTGTTCAACGGGAGTTTGATCCGGCTACTAATCGCCATGCTCTCAGATATAAATTTGCAGTCCCGTGAGTTATATATTGCCTTGAACGGAAAGAACTCAACCCTAAACATTACTTTTGGAAGAGTTGAGACCACGAGCGTAGGTTGAAATATGTCTTTTCGCTTTAGGAGACGAATCAGGATCGCGTCGGGAGTGATTTTTTTTATGCAGGCCACTACGGACGAAGGCCAATATTCGCTTGAGGATGGAAGTGCGCAAACACTAATTTGTCGTGAACTGGCCTGTTTTATACCTCTAAATTTCCTTCACATAGTCGGACTGTATACAAAGGTCGAGCATCCAAGGATTCTGCGCGTTCGTTTTGACACTTCCCAAAATATGCGCCGTCTAAAGCAATGGGATATCCGAAAGAGAACAATGGGATTCATATAGCAAGAACATACGGAAACAAGCAATGGAACTCCTCTAGTCGAAATTTCTGTCCCAGAGGTGATTAGAGGCACATCAGGAAGCAAGAAGAAATTGATAAGAGAGTAGACTAGTTATAAGTATACCAGAGATTGTTACCTCTGAAATTCGTTTTGATCGTTCGTGCTGCGGTCCAATTATACTCTATCCTCAAAGAAATAAATCGCAGAAGTGACAATTGGTCATACTGGAATAGAGACTTTTCTATGGCGTTGTGAGGAGAGAGCTTATGACCATTAGTACACAGACAATCGAAAAGATCTTCCAGCAGGAGAAGAACCCAGACGGCTTCTTCTTGGAGCTCGGTAACGTCGTGTTGGAAGAATTCACTGACATTAAACTGATCGGTGATATAGAAAGGCCCGAGGGAAGAAATACTTATGAGGCCTTGAAAGAATATTTGAAGACACTTTTAGAGTACTTTGATCGATTTCCTCTTCATATCTTTGAGAATGAAGATGGACATTACCGAGCCGTGATGAGCCTTTATTTCGTTTGGACAGGTATTTTTCTTTATGGAGAAGAACAAGGACATGAGCTTTGGCCTCATATTTTTCAAGGACTTGGCTATGGTCACGATCCCAATCTGTCGTGGCAATGTGGACGTTTATTTATGAAATGTCTAAGAGAAAATGACCTAGAGAGCTTTGACAACGTTTCAAGTGGCAATGTTTATGTAACCCGTATTCTACTCCATGGTCTTATTCCTGAGCGTTACATTGAAAGATTTGTCCGAGAATTCTTATTGGAGTCCCTCAGTGAACCAGGGGGATTTCACAAATCGGGCCACGCACTTATTGAGGACTGGATTACGCAAAAATATTTGGTGCCAAAACCTATTGAGAGATTTTTGCGTTATGGATGGCCTGTGAATGTACAATTGGTTGAAAGATTTCTTGATATGGCAAGAGAATGGGATGAAGGAGATTCTAGCCACTGGCGACAGTGGGGACTCCCAAAATACATGGTTGACGCATTCATACGATGCGTCCAAGGTGATCACAACAACATTATCAAAAAAGGAAAGGCATCCAAAAGAGGCGAAAGAGCGTTTCTAGTTTTTGATTATACAAACCAGAGTCAGCCCATAATTGTTCTCCCCTCGCAGAAGTTGGATGAAGAAGGCGAGATTGAAATTTCCTATAAAAAAGCGGGGGAGCAAGCCACTGAAACTAAAACCCTAAGAGTCTCAACGCAGTTGGTGGATGAGAGCCTTTATAGTGAACAGCAGGAATTACAGGTAGGCCCGTCTGATTATTGGCAGATCACTGTTGGAAATAATATGCAGCCTGTCATCTACAATTATCCGGAAGCCGAATCTGGAATCAAGATACCTCTCTATTTTTTCAGCGGTAATTCGGGCAAAGCAATAAAACTTGGGCCAGATCGACGAATACCTGAGGAAATTATTGTAGTCTATCCTGAAGATGCAATATTGGAATTATCAGGTGGGACCTTCTTGAGCGAGCCCATTGCTCTTCAAGGGAAATGGCGAGGCTGGACATGTGCCTTTTGCAATTTGGACGAAAAAGGAGACTTTCATTACTATGGACCTAATTGTTCTTTCACAACGGATATTGAAGAACACCTTCTATTCAGGCGCTTTGATGAACAAGCGGATGAACCTTCTCTTTTTTCCCAACATAAAGCTCCTCATTGGATGAAGTGCAACAATGAAATGCCTATTTTTTTCGATCCTAAAGGCCTGCATATCTATTTCTCCAACCAGTCTTATCGCATTTGGAGGCGAGGCGCAGGAAGACTTAGGCGGTTAGATTTACCACTTGGAAGACTTGAAAGTATCCCATTTGGGCTTTCTGATGCAAGAAAAATGGAAAATGGAAGAATGGTTCCAGTTCCATGGGTCGATAATATCGAACCCGGTGTTTACGAGGTTTGCCTAAGAGGACCAATTGGCGTTGAGGACTTCAAGATGCCTTTTCTTTATCTACCAATACTCCGTTGTGAAAGAGCACTCTCGGAAGAAAGGATGCCTGTGGTCAAGGAATTCCTTCTGGAATTTTCTGAAATGGTTCCCATGCTAACATTTGAAGGGACAGAAATTCTAATCGATTCCGAAAATTGCAAGGCTATGGTGTTTCTTAAAGAAGACAGAGCTGATGCCTATTGTGCCCTGAAAATATTCCATAACACCGCTATGCCCATCACTCTTCTTTTGGAAAGAAGCGAAATAAGATGGGTCAGGCATAGTGAATCAGGACTTTATGATTGGCCCTATTGGCGAGCTAGACCTGAGATCATTCCTATACAACGTTTAAATGAAATCCGAGATTCCAGGGCTCTCATAGAAATTGATCCAGCTCCATTGGCAACCTTCAGAGGGGGACCCAAGGTCTTGCCATCCGGTAGGTTAAGAATTGTTTTTCAGGGGCGCAAAAATGAAAACGCTCCTATGGATAGCTTGATGTCCTACGAAGCGTCAAAGTTTAAGCGAGGGTTCCGCACTATTTGGTTGATAGATCTGAAACAATTTTCAGATCAAATGATGGACCTACAAAGCTATCAAAGGGCAGATATATCGATTGACTGTGGCGGCCCGGAAAAAGATATTCCATTGTTTACATTACTCCGATACCCGGAATACGAAAATTTCCGTGTGCTTTCTCCAATGGTTACTCAGAATGCTGAAAAGCTTCAAATCATTTGGGACGAAAGACCAAATGAACCACGAAAAAACCGTGCGTTAAAAATTTATCCTTTAGGGCAACCAGATAGGAGCACATATGTACCTATTCCTGATGGCCAAAAGCCTCCAATTGGCATTTCCTTAGAGCGAGCGGAAGAAGCGGGGCAGTGGGTAGCAGAAATTGATATAAGGCATGGACGTTTTCAGACGAGTCGGTTTCATGAAATCCCCAGTATTGCACGCACCCGTTGGTTTCGATTCCCCAAAAATTGGTGCGACTGGGTTGAATGGGCATTTTCGCCCACAGTCGAATGCTTGGGACATTTTGATAACGATGAAAATTATTTAGGCACTATCGATTCACAAGCTATGCCCTGGACTTACTTTCTTCACGTATTCCACCGCAGCATTGGTCAAGAGTCATGCAAGGAATTGAGGAATCTCTTGGGAGAGAAAATCCTTAACCTCGCCCTACCATTTAGCGAAGGCAGTAAATGGGAAATCAAATCCGACTCAAGAACATTTCTAAGACTTTTAGTTATTTCATCCTCGGTAGACGCCACTGAGGCAGGATTACGATGTTTTGGTGGCTGTAGCCCTATTCAGTGGTGTTATATTCCGAAGCAGATACAGATGCAACTGCAAATGGAACAGTCCTCCCGGTTTTTAGGGAAGGCAGGTACGGTATGGACCCTTCAACAAACCCTAAAAGATAAAGAGCCTCTATTAGCTTCCGAAAC
>QMLZ01000147.1 GCA_003646995.1 Deltaproteobacteria bacterium
AAAAAATTGAAAACAATTGGAGGAAGGTTGCAGTGGAGGGTGTTGGAAGATATGGGGCTTTCCTCGGGATGGCAAAAGTCATTGGCAGCATTTACGGTTGCGGTTTGGCCTTACAAAAATCAACAGGAGTAGGTACGAACCACCCTAATGGCCTTTCCCATTTCGGTTCGCTTTATTGATCCGGGTGGGACTAAGGTAATAATCGCCTTAAAGTTCAACTCTTCCTTGAGTTTCATGGCGATCCTTTCCTTGAGGTTTTCTTGGTCCTCCGCGCCCTTTTGCGCGCCCGATTCTACGGTTATATTCAGGTGTGCGTAAGGTGGGGGATGGTCCAAAACGATCTGAAATTCACCTGTTACTTCCGGCACCATGGACTCAAGGACCCGTGCTATTCCATTGGGAAATACATTAATTCCTTTCACGTGGACCATGTCGTCTGCTCGGCCCACTACCCTAAACCTTAGGCCTGTTCGACCGCATGAGCAAGGGCCAACACCCAATATCTCCAAGACATCTGAGGTGCGATATCTGACCAGTGGCTGTGCTTCTTTGTCCAGGTGTGTCAATACCATTTCCCCCACTGTGCCTTCTTCAATTGGTAGATCTTCACCAGTCTCTGGATCAATTAATTGAAATAGCAATGCCCCTGTGCCAAGGAAATGAAGCTGATAATTTTCTCTGCACACGGCTGCGAAATTGCATAGTACATCCGAGACCCCGTAGTTTGCATTCTGCGCCTTCATCCCCCACGTGTTCTCTATCCTTTGGCGATACGCGGGATTTTCAAGCCCAGGTTCTCCGCCAAACAGCCCAAGCTCCAGCCCTAGATCACGAGGGTCTATACCTAGTTCCTCCCTAACAATCCCTTCCAAATACCTTGGATATGAGGGAGTAGAGGAAATGGCATTTATCCCTGCCTCTCTGATCACACGAACAAGTTGGCGCGAGTTCCCAACACCAAACGGGAAGACTGTGGCGCCGGTAGTTTCAAGATTGAAGTGGTCTGTCACACCGCCCATCCAGAGTTGATAATTAAGGCAGTGGATGACACGGTGGTAAGGTCGGAGTCCCGCGGCCCAGAATGCTCTTGCACCGCAATCATGAGTCATAGATGAAGCCGAGGCAGTGGATCAGATTGAGAATCAATCCAGACTGGTACTATTTTGTAGTTCCCTATCTTTCCTCCGATCTTGTCTAGTGCCATTGCTACGGAATCTTTAAATTCTTGACCTGCCTTTGCCGATGGACCTGTAAACGGCCCCATCACTCCAACCTTTAAAACCTTTTCCCCTGCCCCTGCAAGGCCAGCGAAAAGAAACAGTGATGCAACAATTGCAATAAACATCACCAAGCCAAGTTTTCCCTTCATCTTATCCTCCTTATTCATGTCCAAAACAGGCTGTTATTTGGTTTAACCAAGCCCGGCCTTTACCCCTGGTGCATCATCCCCTTGAGGCAGAAAAAAACGCACCTTTTCTGCTCCCCAGACCCCGGACTGGTCCGAAGAAGCTTAACCTTAGCCGTTTACTGAAAAACTACTTTCTTTATTTATCTCCCGCTTCCTTGAAAAAAATCCGACATCAATGGTGGTGTCTATATGCTTCAAGTGAAGTTGGAGGGGTTTGTTGTCGTGATCATTCCCATTCTCACAGTATTCGATCAACTCGGCCATAAGGACTCCAACTACAGGTGCAGTTTTGTACTGATTACCGCTTGTCCCTATAGCCATGTAATAGCCTGGTAAGTCGGATTTGTCGTAAATTGGGATCCAATCCGTTGAACAGTCATATAGATCAGCAATTCCAAGTTGCTTATTAGGAATTCCCAAGGAAGGAATGCGACGCGCAAGTCGATAGACTTGGGCTTTGTACTGGGCATCAGTAATATTGCGGTTAAAGTTATCAGGATCATCAATCCACTCCTGGGGATCGCATTCAGGGTCTTCGCTGCCCACAAGGATCATGTTTCCGACCTCGGGACGGAAGTATATAGCGTTATCCCCGTCAGAAGTGTGGTAACCGTCATTGTAAAAATCAAAGCCTTCTGGTGATGGCACATGGTGAACTTCATGGCGTAGGGCACGCGTCTTAATGTTCATGCCTTCCAGGACCCCTTCGGCCATGGCGTTCACAATAAAAGAGTGGGGACCTGCTGCATTAATAACAATAGGTGCATCGATCTGATCTCCCCCTTTAAGAGTAACTCCCACTACCCGACCGTTTTCTGAGCGGATATCAACAACCTGTGTGTTGAACAAAAATTCGCCACCTTTTGCTTCAGCCGCCCTTTGAAGATTGTGAACCGACAACTGGGGATCGTTCACGTAACCGCCACCTGGGCTAAAAAGGGCGCCCTCAAGCTTTCCTTTTGGTTTGTGAAAATCAGGATCCTGCTCTGGGCGTGTGACAGGCCAAAACGAATCGTCGCTGTAAATCGGAATATGATCTTTAACATCCTTCATGGTCCATTCTTCATACTCCACGCCCACAGCATCATAGTGCTTTTTAACCTTACGCCAGTCGTGCCCTTTGCTCTTAAGCAGTATAGATCCGGTATTGCGGTATTCCGCGTAGCCTAGTTCGTCTTCGGCCTCCAGGTATTTGACCCAGTTCTGCCAATAAAAGAACCCTTCATACGCAAATGCCACGCCATCGCGAGTTGAATAGTGTGCACGTACTATGGCGCATGAATTACTTGTTGACCCATACCCTGCAGCAGGTAACTTGTCTATGTTTAAAGTTTTGTATCCTTTCTTGGCCAGCTCAAAAGCAGTAGCCGCACCAATAATGCCTGCCCCTACTATGATTGCATCATACTTCTTATCCCCCATCTTCATTCCTCCGTTAAATTATTTTCATTTCTAAAGATGGCTCAATGCCAAAAAATGCTTCTATATCCGCTCTATAACAGAGCGGGTTTTCCTAAAGTTGTCCCTGATGGCCTGTTCCACCTTATCCTCATCTCTCGATCTAAGTGCCCGGATTATCCTTCGGTGTTCTCTGATGGATTCCCTAATCCTCTTTTGCTCATTAAAGCTAAGAGCCAGTATTTTTTTCATCTGTAAACTATCATAAAGATTCCAGATCAGCTCCCTGAGCCTTTCCATGCCGCACGCATTAACTATTGTCTCGTGAAAGAGTCTGTCCGCTTCGGAGTATTCCATCTTTCCCCGCTCATAATCTTTCATGAGCTCCTCCAGTACTTGTATCTCCTCATCCGCCATATTTGTAGCGGCAAGTCTGCCGGCAAGTCCCTCTAACACCTCTCGCAGGAGCAACACTTCAAGCACTTCCTGCTTACCCCATGGTTTGACAAACGCACCTCTTCTAGGGGTAATCTCCACAAGGCCTTCCCTGGATAGTTGGTTCAGCGCCTCCCGAATAGGTGTCCTGCTCACGCCCAGCCGTTCCACAAGATCTACCTCTTTCAATCGCATTCCTGGTTCAAGCTCACCGCTGGTAATTCCCTTGCGAAGTATCTTATAGACCTCTCCTCTGAGATCCCGAGTGGTATGGATTTTCTTTAAGCTGGGGTATTTCTTGGGCATCAAAACTCCGCCGTCAGTTCTGGAATATCTCAACAGGACAGACAAGATCCTTGGGAGCGTGGTTTATCAGGTTTAACACGAACGGTAACCTCAAGACCTTACTTTTCAAGACAAACATCAAAACAACCGGCAATTCCAGGCAGGAACAACAATGGATTTTTCGTATATGTATATGTATACAAAATTTATATATCCAACACTCACTCTTCTGTCAATAAAAAACTTAGGTACCTATTGTCATTTCCAAGAGGCCTGCATCCTGTCCAGTTCCCTAACCACCTCCGCAGGAAGCGGACGCGCCCTGTGCTCCATCTTCTTCAGTGTGAGCTCCTGTAACCTCTGCTCAAACTTCTTACCGCCTGCACTCATCCACTGGCTGTAAACAGACCTGTCAAAGAGCTCTGAATACTTGATTTCCCTGAAGTGATTAAGTGTATGTTTTTCCCTTAGATAATGCCCCCCAGGACCAACCTTATCAATCAGCTCCAGTGCCAAGGTTTCTTCAGTCACCGCAACTCCATCCATGAAATGCTTCACTGTGTCAACTACATCATTGGCCAAAACCATGAACTCGGGAGAGACCATCACCCCATGGTCCATCCAACTGCTGCAATCGTGAACAAGTCCTGACCCTACGGTTGCGGCGCAAAGGCATTGAAAGGCTACTTCTGCGCCTGCCTGGGCATCGCAAAATTTCGCATCGGTAGCCCCTGCAGTACCAAAAAAAGGCAACCCATAGTATTGAGCCATTTGGGCCAAGGCGGCCGTCATCAGGCTCATCTCGCCAGCACCGTAAGAAAAAATCGACGTTCTCATGTCCATGATAGTTGTAAAGGCACCATATATTACGGAAGCCCCTGGACTTGCGGTTTGTGCCAACACGACTCCACTGAGCGATTCTGCACTGGCTTGAACAATGCTACCAGCGAAGGTTGCTGGTGAGGTGCCACCTGCCTGAGGCGCGGGAAAATTAATTAGGGGGATATGGTTTTCAGCGCAATAAAGGATCTTATCCACTGCGGGATCATAATAAAGAAGAGGGGAAATGGGTTCAGAATAGTGCACAATAAAAGGTGCCTTGTTGAAATTGTCCTTGCCCCCGCAGATCATTAGTGCCATCTCATATATATCCTTGAGGCTGTTAGTGTCATTACAACAAAAGACAAGGGGCTTTTCGCAGTGTTCAAGGACATTTCGGGCCACAACGCGATCCGCGATCTCGCTTGGAACATCATCGGCCATCCCGATCGTCATGCACCAATCAAAACTCTCCAACCCATCGCATAATGCCGCAGTCTGCTTGACGTGCTCACTGGTGAACCTTATCCTTTCATGTGTCGCAGGATCCATATAGTCAATACAATCCAAGCTAGGTCCAAAATACGATTTATCCCCTTCCAAAAATATTGTCCGCTGTCCCGTGCGGTTGCCCAGAACAAGCCGAGATGGTGCCTTTCGGATCGCATCCTCCACCATCCATGCAGGTATCCTCACCCTGTCCCCTTCTATGCGCGCGCCAGCAGCATCTAGAAGTTCTAAGGCCCTTGGATGAGTTATCTTTACCCCCGTTCGCTCCAATACCTCCAGCGTCGCGTTGTGTATTTGCTCTATTTGAGCCTCATTAATCACCCGCAATTTTGGCTTAAAGTAAAGTTCATCGGTGTTCAAACCCATGTTCATGCTCCTGTAGTTAAAGGATTCATTTATTGTGAGCGCCCTAGACTTTTAGTACCTCTCGGACAAAACGGATACTTTTAACGACCGCATCATACTCCCTGCGACGCGCCTCTTGCGGGTCATCGGTCTGGGGATCAAATTCAACCTCGAGGTTGAGTCTGTTCATCTGGGGTTGCGAGCTGATGATCTCATAGGCACGCTGCATGGGAATGTCGCCTTCGCCACAGGCTACCCCAGTTATCCTACACCCGTAAGGCTCGAACTCGATCTTGTGATCTGAAAAATGATTGGTGAAGGCATATGGAGCCAACTTTTGGATGACAGTGATTTGTCCCCTTTATTGCGATGGCCTTGAGATTCTTCGAGCCCATGACAGCGCCAACCCCGGTTGAAACCGCTTCAATCAACGACATAGCAGACTCCATTCCTGCCTGGATGTCAGGAAAATGGGCATCGGTAAGTGCGCCTCCACTTCGAGACGGTAGATTGTAAAACTTAGCCATTTGCGCCGTAGCGTTTACGAGCATGGCGTTTTCCGGCGCACCAATAGCAAGTGCACCTGTTTTCATATCAATGGGACAAGATGTAGCACCGTATATATAGGGAATCCTTGGCCTAACCAGCTGGGCCAGCACAAGTCCTGCAAGAATTTCGGCATTTTGCAACGCAAGAACACCTCCAAGCGTAACCGGTCCTGAGGAACCTGCCATAACAAGGCTCGCAACTAGCAGGGGCTGGCCTGCTCGGGCGAATTCTATTAATGAACCCGCCATTTCTTTAGAGTATTGGAGAGGAGCGAAAACGCTGATAATGGGCAACATTACAGGGGTTTCTGCTATCTTTTCTTTGCCGCCAAAAAGAATTCCTGCCATTTCAATAGCATCCTTTGATGCCTGGCGTGACAAAGGGCTACCCATGAATGGACGGTCACACAGGATAATACTTGAAAGCATCATGTCTAAATGGGCGGATTCAGGCGGCAGGTCCGAAGGCTCCACCATGAGGAATCCATTCATGTCAAGATATTTTGAGGTTTGGACAAGCTTGCAGAAATTATTGTAATCTTCAAGTGTTCCCAACCTCTGTTCTCCCTCTGGTGTTATGACAAACGGAGCGCCATAGCCTGGAACCAGCACGAAGTCATTCTCTCCTATCCAGACCGAGCGCTCGGGGTTACGCGCGGTCAGGCGAAATCGTGATGGGGCTTTTTCAATGGCCTCCAATACCATTTTCTCATCAATTCGCACCACAGTACCTTCAACCTTTGCCCCATGTTTCTTGAATATCTCGCAAGCCTCCTCATCATGAAACGCAATCCCTATCTCACTCAATATTTCCATCGCCGCATCGTGAATACGGGTCATTTCCTCCTTGGTGAATATCTTCTTTCTGCCAAACATTACCATCACCTCTCCTTCCTTAATCCATCGGCTCCCAGGCGCCCTTTATCCCAGTGCTTTCCCCAATTCTTCTATCTGGTTCAACCCCTCCTAATGCCCACTAAGGAAACTACCGCTGGGCAGATAGATACCTTCATGGTATCGGGTGGGCCTTAGGGGATTGTCTCTGTTGTCCATTTTCCCGGTAATGAGTTCTGCTATTCGTTTCCCCGCCATGGGGGAGACCATCACACCTATCCAGTAGCCGCAGTTAACATAAAAGCCCGGCACATCATCCACGGGCCCTATCAAGGGCTGACTATCCGGGGTATAAACGTATTGGCCTGCCGAAACATTGATATCGCTTTTCTTGAGACCTTCCCCAACCTTTTGGAAAAAGGGCGTAAGCCGCGATACCTTATCCAAACAGATAGCTGGAAAGTCCCAGTCTCCTA
>QMLZ01000148.1 GCA_003646995.1 Deltaproteobacteria bacterium
ATGAAGATACAATCAAAATCTATGGTTGACCATACGGTCCACTACCTCGAGGAGATGATTATTAAGGGGAAGTTAAGGCCGGGACAAAGGATTAAAGAACATGAGGTATCTTCCCAGCTAGGCATAAGTCGTCCTCCTGTGCGGGAGGCCTTTAAGATCCTGGAGGCTGAGGATCTGATAAAGCGAGAACCCAGAAGGGGTGTATTTGTCTCTGAGATAACAAGCAATGACATTTGGGAAGTCTATACCTTGAAGATTGCCCTTTATAGTCTTGCAGTGAACCTTGCGATTGATAGAATCTCTGATAATAGCATAGGGAAACTGGAGAAAATCGTAGTGCAAATGGAAAATATCGTTAATGATGATAGCAACCCTGATATTATAAAATACGAGGAGTTAAACAATTTTTTTCATGAGACCACTGCTGCTATAGCTGAGCACGGAAGGTTGAAAAAGATAGTACAATCTTTAAATAATCAGATAAAGCGAATCAGCTATAGATCTTTTACTAAAAAAGGACATCTCAAATCGTCGAGCAGATACCATCGACAGATTCTGGAGGCAATTAAGGTCAGGGATAAGAAACTGGCAGAACGATTAACAAAGGAGCATATTGTTAAGGGTTTAGAGGTTCAAGAAGAGCTTGATGAGGAACGACATCCAGGTGTCCAGCCTCAAACGAAATGAAAAAGGAGGTTTTTGTATGAAAGTACCGGAAGTAAAAAGCAATTATGGAAAATTGAAATTCCTCATTGACGGCAGGTGGGAGGATTCCAAATCTACTACAATCAATGAAGATCCAAACCCGGCTACGGATGAGGTGATGGCCGAATTCCCTACAGCGACCACACAAGAATCTCGTGCTGCTGTTGAAGCAGCCCATAGGGCCTTCAAGGAATGGAGGGATCTTCCTTTACGAGATAGGGCAACTCTGCTTTTCAACATGCGGGGAAAGTTCATGGAGCATTATGATGAACTCTGCCGCATCCTTACCCAAGATCACGGAAGGACGATAGGCGAGGCCAGGGGTTCTGTGAGCAGGGTCATTGAGAATATCGAGTCCGCATGCTCTGCTTTATATGGTATGGCCCGGCGAAATGAACATATGGACCAAATAGCCAATGGCATTGATCAGTACCTCATATGGGAACCCCTGGGGGCTTTTCTCATCATAACCCCTGGCAATATCCCTATGCATGCCTGGTCATCCTTCGTGCCTTATGCCCTGGCTGCGGGATGTACAGTTGTGGTAAGCCCAAGCAGACAGGACCCTGTAGCTGGAGATGCAGTTTGCCGTGTGGCACAAGAGGCAGGCTTCCCACCTGGCGTAATAAACATGGTTCATGGTGGAAGAAACATCAATAAAGAAATCTTGTCGCAACCGGAGATAAAGGGAGTTGGGTTTATTGGATCTAATAGAGCAGGCTGGGAGCTTTTTGAGTTGTGCGGGAAACTGGGAAAGACCTCATCTATTAATGGGAATGGTAAAAACCATTGCGTTATCATGCCAGACGCTGATGTGGATCAGGCAATCGAGTGGCTTCTCAGGGCATGTTTTGGTATGACGGGACAGCGCTGTCTGGGTGTTGATAATGTGATCATCATTGGAGACATTTATGATGTGGTGAAGAGCAAATTTAAAGAGGCCGCCGCAGCCATGAGGCTTGGCTATGGGCTCGACGAAGAAGCAGAACTTGGTCCACTAACCACCATGGCGGGGAAAAAGAAGGTTGTCCAGTGGATTGAGCGATCGCTAGCAGAGGGCGCAAAAATAGTGCTGGATGGCCGAGAGGTCAAAGTGAAGGAGTATCCTGAAGGTTATTTTCTAGGGCCGACCATCCTTGAAGATGTGAATGTTGACATGTCCATGGCCAAAGAGGAGGCCTTTGGTCCGGTGTCAGCCCTTATTAGGGCGGAAAGCCTTGATCAGGCGATAGAGTGGATCAACACCAAAACCAATCTTGGACATTCAGCATCCATTATGACACAGAGCGGTAAGAATGCGCGCAAGTATATCAGAGAGGTTAATGTAGGAAATGTTGCGGTGAATGTGGCTGTGGCACAGCCGTATGCCTTTTTCCCATTGGGCTCCAGAAGGGAATCATTTGTGGGAACGGCTAAATCCCGAATGGCCTCTATGAGGATGTTCATGGACGAGAAGACGGTCATTGCACGGTGGGTTTGAAAAAATAAAAAAGGTAATGACTTGAGAATTGATCCAGAAAAATGTACCGGATGCGGGCTTTGTGTTCTTGACTGTCCTAAGAAGGCTATTACGCTCAAGGACAAAAAGGCGGTTGTTGGAGATGAGTGCGTGGAGTGTGGGGCCTGTCTTAAAGTCTGTCCGGTTGATGCCCCGATTTCTGATGACAAACCTAAACCTGGGTGTGTAACCTGTGGGGCATGCCCTATTAACTGCCAGATCCCGCCTGGCAAAATGGGCGCCTGTCAGAGATATCAGAATAAGGATGGCGAACTCGTACGACGTGTTAGGCTCCATTTTGCAGAGGATGTCTCTGATATTGTAGGCCCTCTCTCCGATTCTTCAATTCAAAAACCTTTAATAACCGCTATTGGCGCAGGCACCACCTATCCTGATTATAGACCGGCTCCCTTCATTGGAAAAGAGAAGGTGGATGAAGTGGATGTGATCACATCGGTGAGTGAAGTTCCGCTTTCTTATAGCGGTATCAAGATTAAGATAGATACAGACCTTTCCCTTGGTGAGGAGAGGTCGCCGGTCCTCTTTGAGAAACGGGAAGTAGGACATCTGTGCACCGAGGAATATGGGTCGAAGATTCTATCGATTGGCGGTGTAAATCAATTAATTGGCAAACACGGTATAGCTACAGCTCGATGTATTTCTGAACTGGCAAATAGAAATCGCCTCAATCTTAGAATCGCAAGGGGTGCACAATTAAAGATACAGGTTGGCCATCCGCCTGTTATTAACGGTGAATTGGTTGAAAAAATGAGGGTTGGTTGCGGTAGTGCCACTGCAGGGCTTTTTGCCCCAGTTTTGAAGGAGGCAGCAGATGAGGTCATTGTCATAGATTCCCATATTACGAGCCTTTTTACCGAGCATACAGCAGGGACCTATCTGGGAGCAAAACCGAGCGGTATCCATCTCAAATTTAGAATGAGTACACCTGGGCGTTACTTTGGTGAACACGGAGATGGATGGGGCGGTACCCCTATTGAAGATCCACGGGATATTGTATCTTCCATTGACATGCGCATTGCCCATCCCGGCATGACTGTTTTAATCACTGAGACAACGGGTCAAAGGGTTGCCATGTATACAGTAACGAAAGGGGGGGGGGTGGAAGAAATCGCTCTATCGCAAAAAGCTCAGGAATTGGCAGAATTGATCCAAAATCACTGTGAGCCATCTCGGGTCTCGGGAATCTATGTTGGAGGTTCTGGCGGAAGCTTCAGGGCCGGTGTAAGCTCCTATCCCATCAAACTAACGCAAGCTGTGCATGAAAACCGGGCAATAATCACAGTAGGAGGCGCACCTACCTATATATTACCAGGGGGGGGCATAGACTTTCTGGTGGATGTGGAGAAGGTAAAGAGAGGTGCCTTTACCTGGATTCCTACCCCGGCAACCATAGCGCCAATAGAGGTGACTATGAGGCTTGCTGACTATAGAGAAATTGGTGGTCACCTTGGATCGATTAGGGGCGTGAAGGAACTACGGGAAAATCTCAATAAGGACAAGATGTGAGTGAGGTTAGTTTAATAAAGCAAGGATTGGCCCTTGTGAGTTCCGGGCCATTACACATGACAGTTAATGTTTCTGGCAGGGGGATACCCCTATCGGATCTTGCCAGATCTGGGGCTATGTATGCCCTTGAGATTCTGAAACAACAGGCCGACTTACTTTCCGTAATCAAAGCGAGAGTCTTTGATCTCTCTATGAATGAAATCTACCCCAAAGCAGTCAATAGGATGATAAGCGCTGTTTCATCCATGAATGATCCCTCTCTTACCCCTTTGGCTGCTGTAGCAGGAGTAACCTCTGACATGGTTGCCGACTATGTGGCCAGGGATGGTGCTACTAAGATTATAGTCAATAATGGAGGGGATATCGCTATCCGACTAAGGGAAGGGGAAATGGCAACTGTCGGTCTTCGTCTGAATCTTACGAGACCGGATTATGAGTATCTTGCTCTGATTGATCGGGATTGTGGAATCTGTACCAGTGGGATTGGGGGTCGCAGCTTTACCCTGGGCGTGGCTGACGGAGTCACGGTGCTAGCTCGTGAGGCTGCAATAGCTGATGCGGCAGCAACCTTTCTGGGAAATAAAACTGTGGTTGCTTCTCCCAAGGTAAACCGGGTTCTTGCAGAATCTGTTTATCCTGATACCGACCTTGTGGGTGTTGAGGTTACCCATTCGGTATCTGCCTTATCTCAAGAGGAAATAGATACAGCCATGAACGCGGGAAAGACAGAGACTCTCAGGTTAATGGAGAAAGGCCTGATTTATGGAGCGGTTATCTCAGTTAAGGATCATGTGGATACCCTGGGATACTTTAGCAAGGCCATACGAAGGGCCAAATTTGAGAGCTTTGCCCCAATTGGAAATTTGGCGTAATGCGTAGAATTGCATAGCCCAGTGAGTCCGCAATGCGTTATGGATTCCGCGCTCAGCGCTTTTTTATTCTATATGCCCGCCTGCCGCGCAAGGCACGAGCGTGCAGGGATAGCATACATTTGGTGCTATTAGTATTCCTGTAGAACTATTCTAACAGATTAAATAGAAAGGAGGAGGGTAACATGTCCAAGACATTACTAAAAAACATTGGGGCGATATTGTCTGGAGATATCGTCGACCCGGTTGTACAAGGCGATTCCATCCTTATCGATGGCCCAAGTATTGCGGCCATCGGAAAAGAAGTGGATCTCAATACGGGAGATATTGAAAAAATTATCGATATCAATGGGGCGACAGTCGCGCCGGGCTTAATCGACTCCCACTGCCATGTTTGTGTGGGAGACTACACACCACGCCAGTTTGCAACTAATTTCATCGAGGGAGAGCTTCACGGTGGCGTAACTACAGTTATTTCTGCCGGAGAATGCCATTATCCCGGTCGACCCAAGGATGCAGCTGGAACAAAGGCCCTGGCTATTTTATCTGCCAAGGCCTTCGCTAATTTCCGACCAGGTGGCGTAAAGGTGATGGGCGGCGGATTGATACTTGAAAAGGGGTTGACAGAAAGCGACTTTGAGGAAATGGCAAAAGAGGGTGTAACCCATGTGGGCGAAATTGGCCTTGGGAGCGTTAAGCAGCCAGAAGACGCTGCCCCAATGGTCGAATGGGCAAAAAAATATGGAATGACCGTAATGATGCACACTGGAGGGACTTCTATTCCAGGCAGTTCTACTGTTACTGCAGAGATGGTAAAGAATACTAGCCCCGATATTGTAGCGCACTTGAACGGCGGTCCGACCTCTATCCCTTTATCTGAGGTGGAAATATTGATAAAGGAAACGGATTTATTCCTTGAAATAGTCCAATGCGGCAATCCACTTGTAGCTGTTGAGGCCATCAAGATGATAAAGGCGAATAATGCACTAAACAGGGTAATGATAGGGAACGATATGCCGTCTGGGACCGGGGTGATACCCCTCGGTATACTAAGAACGCTCAATCTTATTTCCTCTCTTGGTGGGATCTCCGGATCTGAAGCTGTTGCCATGGCAACAGGAAACACAGCACGGTGTTATAAGCTCAATAGAGGCTTGATTAAGGAGGGATACGAGGCAGATCTCATAATGATGGACACGCCAATGGGATCAGTTGGCAAAGACGCCGTCGGTGCGATCGAGGGTGGAGATATTCCAGGAATAGGGCTTGTCATCGTGGATGGGGTGGTTAAGGCACAGGTAAGCCGTAATACGCCACCGCCAGTAAGAAAATGTGTGATAAGCAGTCCGTGAAATAAATAGGATAAGGGGAATCAATAGGGGCAAACCAATTGTTGTGAATGTCATTAGTCACTTGTCACTGGTAGTGCCACTAAGGTTAAGGATTTAGTAAATGGCCAATGACCAATGGCAAGTAATACTGCATATATTATTCATTCAAAGAATAGGAGGCAAAGATGGAAATTAGAAAATTCGTTACCATTCTGGAGGAGACCAGGAAAGAAATGGGAAAGGATCTTCCCAAACCAGTTAAAAAGGCTGCTGCCATAGCGGTTATCAAGAACCCCTTTGCCGGTAAGTACCAGGAAGATTTGAGTGAGCTTACAGAGGAAGGTGTAAAGCTTGGTGAAATGTTGGGCACGATGGCACGGGAGGCCCTCAGAATAACCAAGGAGGAGTGCGAGGGATATGGTAAGGGAGCAATAATTGGTATGAATGGTGAGCTTGAGCATGGTCACGCCATCCTGCACCCGAAGCTGGGTGCCCCTTTTCGAGAGGCCCTTGGAGGCGGTAAGGCGATCATACCATCGGCAGCCAAGATGGGTGGACCAGGCGCAGAGCTTGACGTCCCTACTCATTATAAGGATGCTGCCTTTGTTCGCACCCATTTTGATGCCATGCCCATAAGCGTCCAGGACGCCCCTAGAGAGGATGAAATCCTTATTGTATTAGTAGTCACAAACTCTGGCAGACCTTTACCAAGAATTGGTGGTCTCAAAAAAGAAGAGGCCAAAAAGGAAGATGGGCTCAGATAATCTTTTTATGTCCACAGGGGCACATTAACCGGGGTACGATGTCCTCGGTTATTGTGTAGAAGGATTGCATAACCACTCTTCTTCATAAGACAGGATTGAGGCGGGGACTAGCTAGGCATTTCAACTTCTTATAACTACTAACCTTTAACATTAGAGGAGGGTAATCATTCACTCCCCCCCCATTTTTTTTAAAAAAATTGAAAAAAAAGGTAGACAAATGAATTTTGATTTAGTATGCTATTTGCGTAATGGATTATTTAACAAAAGACGACCTTGCGCAAATAGATCGAATCTACCTACAGAGCCTCGAAAAAGAAACAGTGATTGATCTGGC
>QMLZ01000149.1 GCA_003646995.1 Deltaproteobacteria bacterium
CGCTGCACTCATCCCCGCTGCATCGCCACCAATTATGACAAATTTCATCTTGACTCCCTCCGTGTTTTGTTTAAATGTCCTTTATACACTTAATGGCAGTCATTAACAACCACTATGCTTAATGAACCCAGATTTCACGCGGATCTTGGAATTGACTTGGAGAAAGACAGGGACTCGTTTTGAACCTGACAATTTATAAAGAATTTATCTGTTTGTTCCAAAAGGGTTTTAACCGGCACTTGCACATAATGGGGCATAGACAAGCCAAAAGGAAGACTTACAGGAGGGGATCATGGGTGTCAAAGAACTAGAATTTGATTCAAAAGTTGTTCTAGTGACAGGGGGAAGCAGAGGATTGGGAAAAGATATAGCGATTTCCTTCGCCAGGCGCGGTGCAAAGGTTATTATATGCGGACGCAAGCAGGAGAACCTGGATAGAGCGGCCGGTGATTTCTCAAAGGAAGGACTAAAAGTTGTTACAATCAATGCTCACATAGCAAAGCCAGACCAGGTTTCTTCAATGTTTGCTCAGATTGATAAGCAGTTCGGGCGGTTGGACGTGCTGGTAAATAATGTCGGAATGAACATCCTTACAGCTTCGGTAGCGGATGCAGATGTGGGGCTTTGGGATAAAATAATAGAGGTTAACTTGAAGGGAACATTCTTGGTTTCAAGAAGTGCCGTGCAATTGATGCGAAGCAGCGGCGGAGGAAAGATCGTGAACATAAGCTCTATCGCCGCGAGAAGGGCGGCACCCGGGATGGGCATTTATTGCATAGCGAAGGCAGGGGTTGAAATGCTTACCAAGGTCATGGCCGCTGAGCTGGCAAAAGAGAATATAAATGTCAATGCCGTGGCGCCTTGCATGGTTAAGACCCAATTTAGCCAGCCTTTTTGGGGAAATGAGGAATTAGCGAATGAGATCATCAAGACTATACCAAAGGGTAGAATCGGTGAGACTAGGGATGTAGTGGGTGCGGTAATGTTTCTTGCATCCGAGCTGGCAGAATTTGTTACAGGTGAGGTTGTCACAGTGGATGGAGGCGCTATGGCAATATAGGCAGAAAGGCTCAGTGTGTATGGTGGGAGGCCGAAAGAAGGAAAAATCCATGACCGTGGGAAGGCCTAGCTTGAAAATCATGCATACTTGTACTAGAGTGGGATAAGCATACATGGTTTTAAACAAGGATGCCATGGCCCTTTGCGCTAGGTAGGCGAAGAATTAGCAATAGGGCATTGGTCTCGGACTTGAGCCCCAAAGGAGGAGAAAGATGAGGTGTCCCAAGTGTGGTTATATCAGTTTTGATCACAATCTGACCTGCCCGAAATGCAACAAGGACATATCAAGCGAGCAAAAAAGGCTGAACTTGCCATCATTTATGCCTTCCCCTCCACCATTGCTTGGTGCCCTGATAGGGGAGGGGGGCGATAGCCATTTTGGCCTGGGTGGGGGCGGTATGGCAGATACCCTCAGACTGGATCACCTGCCCGAAGTTTCTATAACGGAACCAGAGGAGATTGATGCTGAGACACTTGCTCAAGAGGGGGAAGAAGAATTCGAAATCGAGTTGGACACCGGTGGAACTTTATCCGGGGAAGAAGAGTTGATGATCGATCTGGGACCCGAAGGAGATAGCCTTGAGGGAATCGAGGAGATTGAGATTGACGAGGAGCTGCTGGATTCAAAAACTGAGGGCGGCACCCGCGAACTGGATCTGGATACCGCAGAGATGGTAACACAAGAGTTGGACGAGGGGCATGACACAATGAGTAAGGAATCCGGCGAATTTGATTTGGAATTTGAGTTGGAAAAAGATGACAAGGACAAGGACTAGATAAGAGTTTGGCATGGCTATGAGGATCAGGGTTCTTTCGGCCGGTGACGTAGAAGCTGCACTTCCCATGCCAGAGGCAATTGAGGTTATGGCCTCTGCCTTCGCGCAATTTTCCGCGGGCAAGGCATTGTCACCATTGAGATCCCGGTTGAATACAGAACGGGGCGTAACCCTTCTTATGCCTGCCTACTTGCAGGAATCCAGAGATCTGGCAGTAAAGATCGTCTCTGTTTATGAGCAAAACGAAGGGCTGGGGCTTCCGGTAGTATCTGGGGCCGTGCTTGCCATTGATCCGGATACAGGTATCCCCCTTGCGCTCATGGAAGGCGGAACCTTGACCGCGTTGAGGACCGGCGCGGCAGGTGGGCTCGCAGCCAAGTTGTTGGCAAGGGAGGATGCAAGCACCGTAGTGTTGTTTGGAGCAGGGGTGCAGGGAAGGTCCCAGTTGCTTGCAGCCATATCGGTACGTCCAATAGAACGGGTTTTTATTGTTGATCCCAACAAAGAGAAGGCCGAAAAACTTGCCCAGCAAGTAAGGAATTGGGCCCAGGGTATGGAGGTAAAGATTGATATTCCTGTGGCTGAGGCCGTGCAGCAAGCGGATATTGTTATCGCAGCAACCACCAGTAAAACCCCACTTTTTAACGGCAATGATTTAAGGCCTGGAACACATGTGACAGGTATCGGTTCTTTCACCCCTGAGATGCAGGAGATTGGCCCAGAGACCGTAACTCGCGCCAAGGTATTTGTAGATTCAAGGGAGGCGTGCCTTGCCGAGGCCGGAGATATAATCAAGGCCGATGCTCAAATCGAGGCAGAGATCGGGGATGTGGCCGCAGGTAGGCACCTTGGCAGGTCTAACACCGAGGAAATAACCTTTTTCAAGTCTGTGGGCCTTGCGGTGCAGGACGCTGCAGCCGCGGGGGCGGTGTTATCCAGGGCCGAGAAAAAGGGGCTGGGAACTGTAATTGATCTGTGCTGATCACTCACCTACCACTTCTTTAATAGCTTCCCGAAAGATAGATAGGCACGTATCGATCTCATGGTTGTCCACAATCAGGGCTGGGCAGAAACGGATGCTATTTTCTCCGCAACCCAGAAGGAGAAGCCCCTTCTTGAACGATGCCAGAACGATCTCATCACGCCATTGCCTTGCAGGCTTCTTGGTTTCCCGGTCTTCTACCAGCTCCACGGCTACCATGAGACCTTTTCCACGCACATCTCCAATGCACTCGCATTCCCTCTGTATATCTTGCAAGCCTGCCATGAGGTACTGTCCCTGATTAGCCGCATTTTCCACCAGGCCTTGTTCAAGCAGATCAATGGTTTTCATTGCCGCTTGGCACGATATGGGGTTACCCCCGAAGGTAGAGGCATGAGACCCAGCCTCCCATTCCATTATATCTGATTTAGCCACCAGCGCACCCAAAGGCAGGCCCGACGCTATGCCCTTTGCCAGCGTCATCATGTCTGGCTCAACTTCGAAATGTTCCATGGCGAACATCTTGCCCGTACGCCCCATCCCGGATTGAACTTCATCAGCTACATACAAGATTCCGTATTTTTTGGCGGTTTTGTAAAGCTCTTTGTGAAACTCCGGTGGAGGAACAATATAGCCTCCCTCTCCTTGTATGGGCTCTACAAATATGGCTGCCACTTCTTCGGGGGGTAGGGTTGTTCTAAAGAGCGTGTCTTCAACCCACCGCACACATTCAAGGTCGCAGTCAGGGTATTTCAAGTTGAAAGCACACCTGTAACAATAGGCATATGGTATGTGAGTGATTCCTGGCACCAATGGGTTATAGTGTTTCTTTTGGATAGCCTTACTGGCCGTCAAGGACAAAGCTCCCATAGTACGGCCGTGAAACGCGCCGAAAAATGCTATATTCAGTTCACGCTTGGTATACCATCTTGCCAGTTTCAAGGCTGCTTCCACTGCTTCTGCGCCGGAATTTCCGAAGTATACTCTTTTTCCGTCAGTGCCGGGTGCAAGGAGGGCGAGCCTTTCCGCCAGTTCTATTTGAGCAGTATAATAGAAGTCGGTTCCAGACATGTGTAAGAGTTTTTCAGCTTGAGATTTGATCGCCTTTACTACATCAGGATGGCAGTGACCAGTGGCACATACTGCAATGCCGGATGTAAAGTCAAGAAAAGCATTTCCATCAACATCTTCAACCCAAACACCACTACCCTTTTCGGCTACCAAGGGATAGTTCCTGGTGTAAGAAGGGGATACAAAAGTCCCATCTAACTTGATAAGTTTTGATGCTTTGGGCCCCGGCAGGGCCGTCTTTATTTTTGGGGTTCGTTGTTTCATCGCTAGCTCCACAGTATTCAGGGTTTTAAGAAGTGATGTAAGCACGCTTTCCGCATACTACCGGGGCTTTATCTTGCACGCAACTAGAATTTGATAAATGCGCTTGACAGAGCAAATGAAAATGGTTAGACCATTACATCCGTTGAAGAGCACAACATACCATCATGTGGCTCCGATCGTGGAAATGTTTAAACCAGCAAAACGAAACAGAGTGTTCCAGGACATCGTTGAGCAGATCCAGGAGCATATCCTTAGCGGAAAACTTAAAGAAGGGGATTTTTTGCCTTCGGAGCGTGATCTCCAAGATCTGTTCCATGTGAGCAGGGGAACGATCCGGGAGGCCCTAAGGGTCCTGGAGCAAAAGGGCCTGATAGAAATAAAGCTGGGCGTGGGTGGGGGTGCTATGGTAAAGTCCGCGTCCGTGGACAAGCTCACGGAGAGCCTAGGACTTTTGATTCGACATCAGAAGATAGCACTTGATCACCTTTCAGAATTTCGGGAGGGAGTTGAAGGGGATATAGCAGGGCTCGCTGCTGAGAGGGCTAAACCCAAAGACATTGAGATTCTTGAGAAGATTTTGGAAGCGGCGCGCACATACGCTGAGGCCGGTGCCCAACGCGCTTCTGAGTTCTTGGAAACGGATAAGAGCTTTCATTTGGCGTTGGCTCGTATTACTGGCAATCCAATCTACGAGGCAGTGGAACGTATAGTTCAGGAAAACATTTTTTCGTACTATGAGACATACCTGCAAATGGGGGACAGAAGACTTCAAGAGAACTATGATGATTTGAAAAAAATTGTTGCGGCCGTAAAAGCCAAGGATGTAGAAAAGGCCAGGGAATTGGCCAGGAATCATGTCGCTCAATTCACCACCTATATGAGGAATAAGGAAGGGCAGGAATGACGGAAAAGAGAATTTCAGAACACCCGATTCTAGAAATCCCGCAAAGGGAACAAGTTGAGTTTCAGTGGAATGGTGCAACACTTTATGGTTACAAAGGGGAGATGATTTCATCAGCACTTGTGGCAAACAATATCCACATCTTCGGGCACCACCCCAGAGATGGAAGTCCCCAAGGTCTATTTTGCGCCAACGGCCAATGTTCTCAGTGCCTGGTTATAACAGATGGAGTACCGGTGAAGGCTTGCATGACCCCACTGCAACCGGGGATGGTTATTGAGAGTGTTGAAGGGTTGCCGAAGCTTCCCGCAGATGATAAACCTCTGAGACCACGAGAGTGCAGCGTAACAGAGGTGGATGTATTGGTTATAGGTGCGGGACCGGCGGGACTCTCAGCTGCGATAGAGCTTGGAAGGCTTGGAATAGACACCTTGGTTATTGACGACAAAGAGCGGATGGGCGGAAAGCTGGTCCTGCAGACTCACAAATTTTTCGGTTCTGTCGACGATTCCCATGCAGGAACACGAGGTTTTGAAATTGCTTCAATATTGGAACAGCAGATTTCCGAACTTCCCAGTGTGCATGTTTGGCTCAGTACGACTGCTGTTGGAGTTTTTTCAGATGGAATAGTCGGGGCAGTTACCGGCAAGACTTACCGGATGATAAAGCCCAAGAAGCTGCTGGTTGCCACGGGTGCCAGGGAAAGGATGCTAGTATTTCCCGGCAACACCCTGCCCGGTGTTTTTGGGGCAGGGGCCTTTCAGACCTTGGTAAACCGCGATCTAGTTAAACCCTCCAGGAGAATATTTATAATTGGAGGCGGAAATGTGGGCCTTATTGCAGGATACCATGCAATACAGGCGGGGATAGAGGTAGTTGGCTTGGCCGAGGCGCTTCCACAGATCGGGGGTTACAAGGTGCATGCCGATAAACTGAGGCGACTGGGTGTTCCCATTTATACAAGCCATACGGTTGTGGAAGCACACGGCACAGATCATTTGGAATCCATAACCATTGCGAAGCTAGATGAGAAATGGCGACTGGTCCCTGGTTCATACAAAACTTTTAGGGTGGACACACTCCTTATTGCTGTTGGCCTGGCAGAGGTAAACGAATTTTATCATAAGGCCAGGCAGTGGGGTATGGATGCCTATGTGGCCGGCGATGCAGGAGAAATTGCCGAGGCATCGGCTGCCATGTTCGCCGGAAAAATCGAGGGGCTCAAGATAGCAAGATCTCTGGGTAAGACTGCTGAGCCGATACCACATGAGTGGGAGGAAAAGGCAGAGGTTCTGAAATCCAAGCCCGGCAAGGTTTACACCAAGAAACCACCGGCCGAGCGAACAGGCGTTAAACCCATCTTCCACTGTTATCAGGAGATTGCTTGTAACCCGTGTACCTCGGTTTGCCCCGAAAATGCGATTAGGACAGAGGGTGATATTATAACAGGTCTTCCATATCTAGTGGACGAGCAAATGTGTAAGGGTTGCATGTCATGTGTGGCAGTATGCCCGGGCCTAGCCATTACACTTGTTGACTACCGGAAAGATCCTGATCACCCAACTGTTACGTTGCCATATGAGATATGGCGAGAAACGGTTGAGGTGGGCCAGGAGATAGAGATTACAGATGATGACGGAAATTCTCTGGGAACCTACTCGGTAAGGAAGGTGCTTTCATTGAAAAAGAAGTTCCCCCGAACCCTGCTTGTGCAGGTCCAGATGGAGCCTGAGAAGGCTATAAGGGCAATAGGCATCCGGGTTCAACACCATGAAGACGGGGTGGCCGAGACCCATGAAGAAGCACGGCCAATGGACGAAGCGATTGTTTGCCGTTGTGAAAGGGTGACTGCAGGGGAAATACGTGATGCAATCAAAAAGGGGGTAAGGGATATCAACCAGCTCAAGGCCATAACCAGGGCGACAATGGGAGCTTGCGGCTCCAAGACGTGCAGGCCCA
>QMLZ01000150.1 GCA_003646995.1 Deltaproteobacteria bacterium
GGCGCGAATAATATTATGGCTGGAAGAGGAGACGGAGTTGGCGGATGCGAACAACGACGGGCGAGTAAGCGTAGCGGATATGACGCAAATCGGACTGATTATTCTGGGCAAGGAGAGTGAGCTCACTATACTTCAGTATATTGGATATCCACCCGATGACGGTCTCTATGCCGATAGAGAGGATAGTTGCCATAGGAGGAACTTACGGACCCGAAACGCTCTGTGCCTTCGAGGCGCAGGACAGAATCGTTGGAGTTCTTAGCTCGGCAAAGCAGCGAGGAGAACTTAGAACCTTCTTGGAGGATAAGACCGTAGTTGGAACAAGCAGCTTCACTTGGAATATTGAAAAGATCGTGGAACAGGAGCCTGATATTGTGCTTGCGTATGCGTTCAGGTTTTTTCCGGACTATGAAGAACAGCTGGACGCCTTTGGCGTTCCATTAGTCCAGATGGATTTCCACGCACCGGCGAAGTATTCTAAAGAGACTAGAAACTTGGGATGGATATTGAACGAGCAAGAAAGAGCAGAAGAGCTTGTCAACTTCGAGCAGCAACACATAGACCGCATAAAAGAGAGAGTAGAGGACTTGGAACCTGGGGAGAAACAACGAGTATATTTCGAGTGGTACAAGGATTATCAAGCGGTAGGTTCAGGAACTGCAAACCACAATGCCATCGTCGTCTGCGGTGGTGTTAATATTTTTGAGGACGAGACAGGGTATCCAACGATAGACCCTGAAGCGGTGCCTGCGAGAGACCCTCAGGTAATTATTAGGTGTTGTAATGAGAAAGACATCTTTGGATACGATGCGACCGACACGGCACCGCTTGAGGAGAAGAGAGACGGTATTTTGACCCGGGACGGCTGGGCTGACATCGATGCGATTACGAGCGAAAGAGTATATCTTCTCAGCACTTATAGCCACTCAACGCATACAAGCGTTTTTTATTCCTACATTGCAAAGTGGCTGCATCCAGAGCTGTTCGAGGATATAGACCCGGTGGAGGTTCACAGTGACTGGTTCGAGGAGTTCCTCGGCATCGAGTACAAGGGCTTGTACGCATATCCGTCCTACCCAGTGCCATAGGAATAAAACAGAACACAGAAGCAAGCAGAGAAATAAAGGAAATGAGAAGTTTTGGGGAGGATATTTTTTTTTATTTCCTCCCTAATTTTAATATCGAAAATGAGATAAAAGAAGGGTTAAAAATGGAAGGTGCTACAAATGAAAAAAGCAAAAATAGGGATAATAGAAGGTTATGGCGGGGCAATATTGCAGACAATCGGGAATGCGGTGCGAGAACTTAACGAGCAGGGTTGGGGTTGTAGTTTTGAAGTGCAGGCAAGACATCAGGCAAACGAGATAGAGGAAAGGTTCTTTCAGTGGCTCAAGGACGAAGCGGATGCGATATTATTGCATCTCAATACCGCGGATGAGAGTTTTGAAAGAATCAAGGAGCTCGTCTCAAGTCCCAGCCTCAGCGTCCCTGTCTTCTGTATGCAAGAGGGGTTGAGCAATGTTCCCTTGGATGTGCTTGCAGTTGCTAAACAGTACCACCTGCACGGCGGGCTTAAGAACACGAAAAATCTTCTGCTCTTCCTGGGACAGTACTGCGGTAAAATTACGGGAGAGGTGCCGCCACCCGAGGAGCTTCCTTGGCAGGGAATTTACCATCCCGACGCCGAGGGTATAAAAATATTTGAATCGTTGGAAGGCTACAACGCGTGGTACGATGGCAAGCACAAGGACAAGCAGCAGCCCACGGTTGGTCTGTTGTTGTTCCGCACTGCTTGGCTCGAGGGGGACACAGCGATGTGGGACGCGGTGATAAGGGAGTTTGAGGGAAAGGGGGTGAAGGTGGTTCCTGTAATTTCACGCGGGTTTGAGGACAAGGATTTTGGGATAGAGAAGAACGACGCTATTTTGGAGCGTTATTTCATCGCTGACGGGAAACCTGTTATTGACCTTCTTCTCAATTTCCAAATGTTCTTCTTGGTTCCGAGAGTGATTAAAGGGTGGGGCGAGCATTCTACGGGGGGAATTGAAATATTAAAGAGGCTGAATGTGCCGGTTATTCAGGCGGTGAGGTCTTATCACAGGACTTTAGATGAGTGGAAGGAGAGCGGAGAAGGGCTTGATCCAACAGGGATCGTGATGAACGTTGCGATGCCGGAGTTTGACGGAATCATTGAGCCAATCCTAATTGGTGTAGTAGAAAAAGCAAGGGACGCAACAGTCGGCGGAACTTACAACAAACACGCACCAGTTCAGGAGCAGGTAGAATACTTGGTTGCGAGGTGCATAAAATGGGTTCGGTTAAAAGAGACGCCTGTCTCTGAACGTAGGGTCGCTTTCATTCTGCACAACCCCCCATGCAAGAGCGTAGAAGCAACTGTCGGCACGGGGTTTGGATTGGACACGCTGGAGAGCGTGGTTCGGATATTTCATCGGATGGAAAAAGAGGGCTATTCTTTGGGCGACTGGCTGCCGGACAACTCGAAAGCGTTGATTGACGAGATTATGGAACGGAAGGCAATCAGCGAGTTCAGGTGGACGCCTCTCTCCGAAATAGTCAAGAAAGGCGGAGCAGCAGCGATGCTGGACCGAGGGGAATATTTGAAATGGTTCTACGAGTTCCCGGAGAGCGCTCAGAATGAAATCATCGGAACGTGGGGCGACCCGGCTTCGGATTTCTCCAAATCCGAGGAAGAGCAAAGCGAGACCGAGGCAGCAGAGGAAATTAATTGGGCAAAACTGAGTATGAGTTTATACGACGACAAAATCGTTATTCCGGGCATAAAATACGGAAATGTCTTTCTCACGGTTCAGCCCAAGCGCGGGTGTGCGGGCGCGAGGTGCGACGGTGAGGTCTGCAAGATATTGCACGACCCGACCTGCCCGCCGCCGCATCAGTGGCTCGCCGTGTATAAATGGATAGAAAAGGAGTTCAAAGCAGACGCAATCGTTCATGTCGGCAAACACGGTTACATGGAATTCTTACCCGGGAAAAGCGTCGGGCTCTCGAACGAGTGCTACCCACAAATTTCTCTCTGCACCGTCCCGCACCTCTACATCTACATCGTGAACAATCCGATGGAGGGAACGATAGCCAAGCGTCGCGGGTATGCTACTCTCGTGGATCACTTGATTCCGGTGATGGCTCCGTCTGGGCTGTACGAGGGATTAGAGGAGCTCGAGGATTTGCTTGCCCAACACAACAAAGCAAAGACCACGAATGACAACGCACGGCTTCGCTCACTGCTACAACTAATCACGGAAAAAGCAGAAGAAGTGAATTTACTCAAGGGTCTTGAGGGTAAGGAAGAGGAGGTCGTGGATTACTTGCACGGGCAACTAACGCTGCTAAGGGAGACACAAATCCGAGATGGTCTGCACATTCTTGGGGAGGTCCCGAGTGGCAAGAATCTCGCAAATCTTCTGGTCTCGATACTTCGATTTGACATTGGCGAGCAGCCCTCAATACGAAGGGGCGTTCTTGAATGCAGGGGCTTGGATTACGAAGAGGTCATTGAAAATCCGAGTGTGTTAAGCAACGAATTTGGGAGAACGAACGGGGAACTCTTGGACGAGAGCATGAGGATGGCTGTCAAGATCTTTGAAGAGATTTTTTCAGGCGTAGAAGCAGAAGCCGCGTCCGAGCCGTTAGCCACCGTCACTGAGAATGAGATCTTCTCAACTTGCAAAGAAATAATCGGGTGCGACCTCAAAAAAGGTTCGGAGGAATTAGTAAAGGCGGTCAAGTTTGGCTTGTAGCTCGTTCCGAAAATAACTCGCGGCGTGGGTGACGAAATAACCAACCTCTCTCGTGGCTTTAATTCAGAATACATCGAATCTGGAGCACTGACTCGTGGAAAGATAGATGTTCTGCCCACGGGCAGAAATTTCTATGCAATTGACCCAATGAAAATTCCCACGCGGGCTGCGTGGAGAATTGGGATAAAACTCACTGACGCGTTGTTAGCGGGCTATTTGGAGCACGGGGACGAAGGGAAGGACGGGGGGAAGTACCCGGAGAACATCGGGTTCGTGCTCTTCACCTCTGATATTTTCCGTGCTGACGGCGAGGAGGTCTCTCAAATCCTTTACACGATGGGAGCACGACCGGTCTGGGGCGAGAATGGGACGGTTAGAAGCGTGGAAGTGGTGCCGCTGAGTGAGTTAAAGAGGCCGCGAATAGACTGCACGGTGAGGGTAGGAGGAATTGTCAGAGACACCAGCCCGAACATTATGGAACTGATTGACGAGGCGGCGCAGAAAATCGCGGCATTGGACGAGCCTGTTGAGATGAATTATGTCAAGAAACACACGGTAGAAAAGATGGAGAGGCTGCTTGGAACCGGGCAGTACGACGAAGCCACCGCACAAAGAAAGGCGAGTTACAGGGTCTTCGGTATGAAACCGGGTGCTTACGGTGCTGGTGTCAATCTCGCGGTCTTCGCATCTGCCTGGAAGGAAGACAAGGACCTTGCGGATGTTTTCATTGACTGGAGCGGCTATGCCTACGGAAAGGATGTCTTTGGCGAGGAGAACCACGTCGAGTTCGCGGATTTACTGAAGACTGTGGAAGTAACCTACCGCTCGCACGAGTCCGACGAGTTCGATATTCTTGACTGCTGCTGCTTCTTCGGCTACCAGGGCGGGTTCACAATCGCTGCAGAAACCATCTCTGGAAAAGAGGTGCAAGTTTATCACGGCGACACGCGAGACCCTGACAGACCGGCGATTCGCGAGATGAAGGACGAGATTGAGCGGGTTGTCAGGACGAGACTGCTGAACCCGAAGTGGATTGAGGGGAAGAAGCGGCACGGCTACAAGGGTGCAGGCGACATCTCAAAACGAGTGGACCATGTTTATGGCTGGAGTGCGACGACAAAACTTGTTGCGGACTGGGTCTTCAATGAGATGGCAGAGCGGTTCGTGATTGATGAGGAGATGCGGGAGTGGTTCAAGGAGAACAACCCGTGGGCGTTAGAAGAGATGGGGAGAAGGCTAATTGAAGCCGCGGAGCGGGAACTCTGGAAGCCTGATGCGGAATTGCTGGAGAAGCTGAAAGAACCCTATTTGGTCTTGGAAGGGCTGATGGAAGAGAAACTCGGAGTTGTTGAGGGCGAGTACCAGGGCGGTGAAATCACCGTGCTTGCGAGAGAGGATGTAGAAGCCTGGAGTGCGAAGGTGAAGGGCATAGAAGAGGTGTGGAAAAATAGAGAAGGGAAAGAGAGAGAAAGAGAGCTGAGGACTGAATGACGCTCGGAGAGGTTTTTCCTGTGCTGGTGAGTGCGGCGGAATTGTCACTGCATTTTCTCAGTATTACAGTGCCGTTTATGGTGCTTGGGGTGATTTTCGCGGAACTAATCGTTGCGTTGAAGTTAGTGGATAAAATATCTTTCATAGCGAGACCGCTAACGAACTTCGCTCATTTGAGTGACGAGTATGGCACGAGTTTTTTGGCTGCGTTTGTCTCCCCGGCGTCCGCCAATTCTATGCTCGCCGCCTTTTACAAGGATAAAATAATCGAGAAGCGTGAGTTGTTCATCGCGTCAATGATGACTTCTTTCCCCGCGATTGTGATGCACTGGCGCCCAATGCTTCCTGTTTTGGTGCCTCTGCTTGGCGTTACAGGGATAATTTATTTCTGCATCTTAATGCTCGTGGGCTTGATAAAGACCTCGCTCATAATCTTGGCTGGCAGGTTTCTCTTGGTCAAGAAAAAGAAGGGCAGCGACTGCGTCTCTGCAAACAACCCCGGCACAAACAGTCCAAACACAAACAGCCCAAAAGAGAAACGCCCGCGGTTAAAGGACGCTCTAAAAATGAGTTTGCACGCATCGAAGAAGACGATAAAACGAATACTAATGGCGACCATTCCAATAACATTTCTCGTCTTCGTCTTACTCACAATTGGCGTTTTTGACGCCCTCGCGTCTTATCTAAGCGGAGCTAGTGCTTATTTCCCGATACCCGCAGAGGGCTTGGGCATAATTGCGGTGCAGTTCGGCAGCTTCATTGCTGCTGTAACCGTAGCCGGAAATATTTTGTCAAGTGGCGTGCTCACAGGTAAGAACATAATTCTAACGCTCTTGGTTGGCGATGTGCTCAAAAGTCTTCTAACGATGGTCAGGTTCTTGACGCCGTATTATGTCGGGATATTCGGTCCAAAGAACGGGCTGCAGATAATGCTTCTCTCCACGACTGTTAGAACAGGAATAATGTTGGTCGTGATTTTTGTGTTGGCGTTATTTTGGTGAAGAAAAACGAATTATCCCGACGTAACAACTTCCAAGAAATCAACCCTCTCAAAGTCCGCGTCAAAAGTGGCAATCTTTTTTATGCCGTGGTGTTTGCAAGTGGCTGCGATTAAAGCGTCGTTTGGAAGTAAGCCGTATTTCGTGATGAGGCCTTCCGCCTCTCTCGTGACCGCCTCGCCAAGATCAAGCGTCCTGTATCTTCCCAGCAGCTCCACGATGTCGCTGAGTTCAACGGACTTCACGAGTTCAGGCTGCTTCTTCAGTTCGTAGGACTTCTTTCCCGTCTCCGCCTTAATATAGACGAACAAGACCTCCGAGAAGACGATGTCATTGATGCACCCTTCGGGACCCGAATACGACTCGAGAAGTCTTTTTGCCCTCTCTTTTCCTTCCAAGAAGTCCAGGAAGACACTTGAGTCAAAAAATACCCCATTCATCCTCGGTCTCCTCTAAAAGCCGCGACAGATCTTTTCCACGGAAAATCCCGAAGAGCTGCTCCGGCAACTTCTTTATCTCGATTTTTATCCTCTCCCTTTCCTCCAACTCCACTGGCTCCAGCGGCTTGAAGACGCCCTTCTCATAAACAACCTCGATTGTTTTTTGCATCTCTCCTTTCCTTTCAATTCTCAATTATGCGTTTTCTATAGTTATTATAAAGTCTTTATAAGAAGAAAATAGAAAGTTTTTTTATTAACCTCGCCTTTATAATAATAAAGTAGCATTTTAAAAGAGGAAAA
>QMLZ01000151.1 GCA_003646995.1 Deltaproteobacteria bacterium
AAAACGCCGCTCAAAGTCCTCCGGTGTGACCAATACCGCCCTTATCTTTCTGCCTTTGGAGATATAAATGGGCTGACCTGTCTTTTCCAGACGGTCCAAAATTTCGCCCAGGTTATTTCTCACCTTCAGTGCATTAACCTCCTCCATTAAGGCCAACCTCCCTAGATTTTTTCCTTAGCATAACTGCACTAAATGTATATGTCAAGTGTATAGGTGTATATACACATACGGAGAATAATCATATTACCATCAGAATGAACCTGCCTGGCCTAACCGCACTACTGAAGATTGTTAATTGTCACATTACCAAAGTGAAATTGAAATATCATCATTATAAGAAAGTCAACGAGCCCGGAGAAGTCCGCCCTGAAGTCAATTTGGCAAATTTTATGGAGCGCACCACACCTCAGGTCGAAGGTCCGGAACGTGATATATCTCTTGGCAAGTTTCAATGCGACAATGATGTGGATATCCCAGAAAATCCTGGCGAAACCAGGATTGGAGATAATCAGCCCGAGCCCGATATTTCTCCATAACCCATCCCACTCTGCTTGGTTTCTTGATTTTCGTTTTTGTATGAACTGCTCTCTATGAGCTGCGGCTTTTTCTCAGTCTCTCCTTTGCCTTCCAATCGGGATCGACCATCCTGAAATACCACCTGCCTCCTATGTTGAAGCAAGCCTTCTTTTTAGGACCGACGCTGGTATCCATAACTTCTTCCACGTCCACGCCAGGAACCATTGGTTTATCTAAGGATAGGCACCCTATGGCTGGAAAATCTAAGAAGGGAGGCAAAGCTTGGCATAGTTAGGCAGAGAAAATGACCGATTATGGCTTCACGCTAGGTAGAAAAATCAGGTCTCTGAGGCTATACGCCTCTTGGGCACACGTAGTTAGCGTATACACGGGACGTACTACTCGCCAACACAGCCTAAGGTTTCAAAGAGAGCGAAACACTGCGACGTGTTTCCCAGGACTTTTTTGGATTTTGTCTCTGATCCATATCAGTCGGTAACACCCCAAGTCACGTCTTCACAGTTCACAACATAACACAGAGATTTTTTGTATTTTCATTACAGAAATCTTATGATATTCGTTAGTTAGAATTCAAGGTTAGGCCACAAGGCTTGCAAGACATCGAGAGAGCGATAGATGGGAGTCAACTTAGATAAGCCACAGCGGTGGAAGGAGGACATTGCAGCTTCAGTAGATCTATATAACGATTGGTTCTTGAGGTTCGCCCCAAAAACATACCGGGAAGAACGACAAAAGGCCACAAAAGAAGTTGAGGGCATGTTGAAGCGCACAGAGTATCTGCGGCATCTCACATATGAAGAACTAAAGGCCAACCCCTCAATTCTTTTCGCCTTGCGAATGTCCACGGCTCCGCCAATTGCCCGAAATCGGCTAGTTGGACTGGCTGGTGTCTCAAAAAATTTGGTAAGCAACATGGAGTTGCAGCATCGCCTGCCCCCAATGGTGGAGGAAACAACATTGAACCACGATCTATCGAAGATTGTGGGGATGATCTTACAGCTCATTGATATGGATATTTTTCCCTGGCTCGAACAAGGGCGAAATCCCACAAAACAGGAGTCCTTTAGAGCTGCAACTATTGTCGCGGATCGCCTCTGCGGGGCTAATGCAAACCCTATTATCCGGAACGCCCAAGAGAAGAGGCAATTAGGTAAGATCAAGATTTGGCTGGAAAAGGGTGGATACAAAAATGTCTCCGGAAGGGCATCGCTCGACAATTTGAAGGCAGGAGAATTTGCCTTCCGCTTGAACGTTCCCGGGTTGAGGGAAGATGGGAAACCTGTTAACATCCCGGTAGATGTCGTTGTGATGCCCAGAAAAGCAAACACAGGTGACCTGCCTTTGCTTATCGAGGCAAAATCCGCAGGTGACTTTACCAATACGAACAAGAGACGCAAAGAGGAAGCCACAAAGATCAACCAGATTCGAAGGCAGTTTGGAGACAACGTTCGATATATTCTATTCCTCTGTGGCTACTTCGATAGCGGTTATCTCGGCTATGAAGCAGCAGAAGGAATTGACTGGATATGGGAACACAGAATTGACGATTTAGGAGAGTTTGGGCTGTGAATGAGGGCCGTGAAAAAGCACGACAGGAACTTCTTAAAAAACTAGATTCTACCAAAAAGGACTCTGAGCGTAACCGTCTTGGCCAGTTTGCCACACCATTTGAGCTAGCGTCGGAAATCATCCATCGGGCTGTTACTATGCTGCCATCGGATACAGAGATTCGTTTCCTCGAACCCGGTTTTGGAACGGGCACTTTCTATTCTGCCCTTATGAACTCCCCTTTCGTGAAACGCGTACAACTGGCTCATGGCTTTGAAATAGATCCTAGTTATGGAGAAGCTGCAAGTTGGCTTTGGCGTGGTCTCGGCTTGCGCCTCACAATCGCCGATTTCACGAAAGTTGCCCCCCCCAAGGCAGAAGATGCAAAATTCAATCTAGTGGTATGTAATCCACCATATGTCCGTCACCACCATCTGTCCCAAGCGCAAAAGAAGGAGCTTCAGTCCAAGGTAGCACAATATATTGGACTGAAGATCAATGGGTTGAGCGGCTTATATACATATTTCCTGCTTCTGTCAAAGATGTGGATGTCTGAAGACGGAGTGGGTGCGTGGCTTATTCCAAGTGAGTTTATGGATGTGAATTATGGCCAGGCAGTAAAACAATTTCTCTTGGAAAAGGTAACTCTCCAGGAAATCCACCGATTTGACCCCGAAGAGGTGCAATTTGACGATGCTCTCGTGTCTTCGGCAATTGTGTTCTTTACTAACTCACCACCGTCCAAAGGCCACAAAATCCGTTTTTCATGGGGTGGGAGCTTACTGCGCCCGCGTCTATCCGAAAGCGTCGATGCCGAATACTTGCGCCATCTTCCGAAATGGTCAGCCTTACCCAAGAAAAGCGGCGAGTATCCACGGCCTAGTCATGACAAAATATTGGCAGACATATTCACAATCAAAAGGGGCGTAGCCACGGGAGGCAATCGGTTCTTTATTATTACGCCAGAGCAAGCCAGTGAATACCAGATCCCACCACAATTCTTGATCCCTATTCTTCCCAGTCCGAGATATCTAGAGACCAACGAGGTAACAGCAGATAACAACGGAATGCCTAAGATTAAGAAACAGCTCTTCTTGCTCTCCTGCAACTGGCCAGAGGAATGGATCCGTTTGAAATACCCTTCTCTCTGGCAATATTTCAAACGTGGCATGGACGAGGCCGTACATGAACGATACTTGTGCCAACACCGCTCACCTTGGTATGCCCAGGAGGTCCGACCACCAGCCCCGCTTTTGTGTACCTACATGGGAAGAAAAACGAAAAAGGATGCTAATCCGTTCCGATTCATCCTAAATTGGTCTAAGGCGACCGCTCCAAACGTATATTTGATGCTCTATCCTAAGCAGCCGCTATCATCTCTTTTGAGCAGCAAACCTGGTCTGCTAAAACGGGTTTGGAAAGCACTGTCTGCTATTTCAGTTGAGGTGTTTCTGGGTGAGGGAAGGGTTTATGGCGGAGGGCTGTACAAGATGGAACCGAGGGAATTAGGCAATATCCCGGCGAACACTGTGCTAGAGGTGCTATCCCCCGAGATGGACTCCATGAGAGTTGGACAGTTAAGCCTCTTTGGAGCTAACCCTGTTATCCATGACTCCTTCCGCGTCCACCCCAGGAACTATTAATTCATCTTAGGATACGCACTCTATGGCTGTAAAACCAAAGAAGGGATATAAAGGTTGGCATAGTCAGGCAGGGAAAAATTTCAGGGCGATTTTAGGTACAACCAGATTAGCCCAATAACCAGATAGCCTAGGAACCGAACAAAGCCGAAAACAATGAAAAAAATAGGAATCGAAAGGTTAGCCAACTCCACAAAGAAGGCAGGGTCAAAGAGGCTGCCCCTTGTCATGTGTTTCTTCGGATTATCTACCCGACTGTAAGCACTTTACTTGCCTTTATAACTGGTTTCTATAATACCCATACCAAATGCGGTAATCCGCATAACTCACACATCCATCACCATCATAGTCTGCATCTACAATAAACCCTTCCTGCCCTTCACACTTGCCCAAGGTGCTGCGGAAGATGGAATAGTCGGTGGCATCGATGGTGCCGTCACCATTCAGGTCGCCGGGGATTCCTTGGCTTGTATTTGGATCTGTTTCTCCTTAATCCAGCTCAACGGCTCCATTCTTATTAATATCTTCCTCTCCGTCGCTAACTCCATCCCCATCTGTGTCTGCCTTCGTGGGATCTGTCACTGAGCTAGGATCAGCGTCAGGTACGAAGTGGCCTGCAGATTGATCCGTCGCGTCTGGATTCTGAGGTTCTGTCAAACCAATCTCAGTTCCGTCGTAAATTCCGTCTCCGTCGGTATCAGGATTACTTGGGTCGGTTTCCCCAGCACTTACATCAATATATCCATCATGGTTTTTGTCTTCATTCCCGTCTATGATGCCATCATGATCGCTATCGGCATCAGTAGGATCAGTTGTCATTGAAGGATCTTCATCAGCAACAAAGAAGCCCGCACCGATATCGGTGTCGTCCGTTTCTGGCTGGGTTAACCCCTTTTCCGTACCGTCATAAATCCCGTCCCCGTCTGTGTCAGGATTTTTTGGGTCTGTTTCCCACGGCTCCGCTACTCCATTGTTATTTAGCTCTTCCAAACCAGAAGGATTCCCATCAATCAAACCATCGTCGTCAGAGTCGCTGTCTACAGGAGATGTTTCGTTGGATTCGTCATATATATTGTCAAGGTTGTTGTCTTCAAGATAGTCCGGTATCCCATCCTTGTCGCGGTCTTTTACACAAGTGAATGAGCTTCGTTCGATTTCAGCCACAATCGTATGTTTATCCCAATTTCTGGAGTCAACCGCTTCCACCGTGATGAAATACTCCCCGTCGACAAGGTGTTCTGTGTTCCATCTCCTTGTTTCCCATAAATTGCGCCCAATTTTCTCGAGTATACCATGACTAACTAGTAAAAATGAACCAAAGAGATCCTGCCGATATACCCTGTATAGAACGGTTAAGTTCCCCAATTCGTCCTCTGTGTCAAACACCAAGGCCCTTATTACTGCATTCTCCGTTTTAGGAACTGGTGTATAGTAGGGGTTAAGTTTTTCAGAGTAGTACTTGGTAACAGGAGAAGTAACGAGTATGATAGGAAATTGCTTCTGTTCGTCCTTTTAATAATGACAGATCTGGTCGTCAAGCCTTTGTTATCAACGGCACAGATCCTAAAAACTCCGCTCCTGAGATCCCCTGTCGTAACATGAAGAACTTTCTTGAACACCATTTCATCTGACACATGATAGTGGCCAAATATGTAGGCAGACACTTTTTCATTATCCAATTCATCTATTGGCCATTTACCACCCCTATCTTTATAGGCACTCAAGAATTCTGGATCGAAAAGACCTGGCAGGTACTCAAAGTACTTTTTGAAAGGCGAAGGGTAGTGCAAGGTTTGAGCGGCATCGTGGCCAAAAACAAAAGCTAGGCTTTCCTCTCTGGCTCTTGCACTGAGTGCATCATGTAGGACGTTCATCTCATCGGCAGTGAGCTTTGGCAGGTCGGATATTTGCTGATAAAAATGGTCACCTGAGCAGTCTGCAAATAGCCCGATACAACCATAATCATGGAGGTACTCATGAAGGGTATTGCCGGTTTCATCACAGGTATTTATCCCACAAAAGAGATCTCCGTTTCGCGAAAAGTTCCATTGAAAAGGAGGAGAAGAATTTGGACCCGAGTTGGACTACTGCCCATACCACTTCCAATTTTTGTCCCCGTATCGGTCGTGGTTCCCCGGCAAGTCGAAGTACCTACTGGTGAAATTGGGGTCCTCCGATATTATCTCGTGATAAGCCCTCCATTCCTTTTCCTGTTGTCCCCACATACCTTGTGCTAAACCACTCACAAGATCCCCCGTGTTAATAACGAACGCTGCATTAAAAGTTCCCCAGGGATAAGATATACCCCCTTACAGGGCTCCGACCTAAGGGTCTCCACCCCTGCTGAGCAGGGCCTTAACCCAGCTCTTGTTGGAAAGCTATATGCTAATGCAGCTCAACTAGATTCAAGTAATCATGGAGATTCTGCACAAGGATCTTCTTGGAACACTGAAACTCCTCAAAAAACGCTTTTTGCTTTCCTGTAAGATCTTGCCCGTATTTAACCTCAATCAGGGTATCATCTACCAAAAAATCTAGCTCTATTCCTTGCCGGTAGACATAGCAAGGATGGTGACTCTTGACCCTGAGGTAAACAAGATTTTCGAAAATAGCCCCTTTATCACGAAATCCAGTGACAAGATTCCGAATACCCACATCAGCACAATATATTTTCTTAGGCGCCCTCAACCGCTCATTTAGCTTCCCGCAGCGCTCCATGAAATAGATCAAAAAGGTCTGTGCAAAATAATCTGTGTATCGCCTAACAGTATCTGGGGACAGGCCCATTATTCTCGCAACCTTGTTCATGCTGAATTGTTTCCCCGCTCTTTCCATAAGCAAACGGAAAAAATCCCGCAGGCTGGAAGCATCCCTCACTCCATAATGGGCCATAATATCGCGATAGATCACTCCCTCGACTAGGCTATCGAGATATTCCACCTCCTCTGTCAGGACATATTCCGGCATTCCACCGGTTTTCATGTATTCCTCAAAATATTTCTCTATAAGGTAGCTCTCTGCCCTTGATACCTTAATCTTTTTAAACGAAAGGAACTCATGAAAATCAAGTGGAAGGACCTCAAGTACCTGGGAGCGCCCTGTGAGCATAGCGCCACTATCGCGTAAAATAGATGCTGAGGATGAAGAGGCAAAAATCTTTACATTCTCTGTGTCATAAAGGTTTTTTAGCTCTTGATGCACCTTATCCCTGTAACCAACCTCATCCA
>QMLZ01000152.1 GCA_003646995.1 Deltaproteobacteria bacterium
AGAGGCCCTAGTAGATGGGATGCGAGAGCTAGCACTTGGTAATGAAGACAAGGCCTTCGAACACCTTAAGCAAGCAGTTCACCTGGCCGACGGCGCTTACCTTGCCGGGTTTTTGGCCTTCCAGAGAGGGATGCTTGAAGAGGCTGAACAATACTTTGCTGCTGCTTACAAGAACTATCGTAGGCTTGGGACATATTTTTCCAAATATGGCATTTCAGCTACCATGAGCCTGCCTATCACTGATGAGGTCTCGGCCCACGTGAGCCCGAACGTACGGGGAATCCTCCTGGCCTTGGTCGAGATCTATCAGAGACAGAAAAGACGGAAGGATGCCGTTGAATGCCTCAACAAGCTCCTCAGACTTGAACCTGATGATGTAGTAGTGAAGCTTTCACTTGCAGAACTTTTGATGGAGATCCGCCCAGATTATCCAAATGCTTGCCGAAGGGTAGTAAGGTTGGCAGAGGGTGTAAAAAATGAATCCGAAATCCATGCCGCACTTTTGCTTTACAAAGCAAAGGCGCTAAGGAAGCTGGGGCTTCTTGATGCAGCTAGGGATGTCCTTACCAAAGCCCTCCGCCGCAAGAAAAACAGGTCAAACGAACTGCTCCACGCTCTCCGCTATGAGCGAGCGCTAGTCTACGAGACCTTGGGCCAGCAGAAACGTGCACGCTCAGAGCTTGAAAAGCTCTACGCCGAGGTCCCTGATTATGAAGATGTGGCGGAAAGGTTAGGTATGTAAGGGCCTTCTATACTGCCTTTAGGTACTGAAAATTTTGCAATCCCTTTGCATCTGTCAGGCTTGAACACTGGGGACCCGCATGAGCGCTGGTATGGGGGCTGAGGGCTAAAATCCCCGGGTACCGGATTATGCCTTATTGTTTTTTAGCTTTGGCAAGATCTTAGAAAAAGCATAATCTTCTAATAGGCCCATATTCTTTCTAGAAATGTTCAACCCCCATTCTGGCTTGCTTTTCTTACCTTCATAATCACGGTCAACCAGTAGTTCATTGGGCTTCTTCCATGCTTCAGAAGGGATGAGATAAAGTTTCGGTTCAACACCTTCATGGAGAATAGCAAGGGCTAGATACAAATCAGGTGATAATTTAAATTTCTCCTTCTCCATGAAGACATAGCCCTTTTCCCTGATTGACTTAACTTGAATAGAAAGAAAAGGACCGTTTTCGTAACGCACTACAAAATCAACACCTCTATCATCTACTTCAGTAGTATACACCTGAAAGCCATGCATTATCATTTCCATTTTGACGAAATATTCACTAAAAGCGCCGACCTGTTGCCGATTTAGTTTACTCCATTCGTATCTCATGTCTTCCTTCTAGGCATAACGGCAAGCCCAGGCGTGCGGTTAGACCGAGTCGGCTGAAGAGCTTTGATACTATCTAAGGCCTCCTCCCTCGCTGCCCCCAGGCAGGCCCAAACATGGTAAAATTAGGGTTTACCCAAACCATGACCCATAGAAAGCGGGAAACCATATGAGATTTTACACCAAACAACACAAATTTTATTGCACAATCAACCTTCGCAACACAAAATGGACGTTTCCATCTTCTTCGAAGTTACAGCCAGATGGCTCTCAACAGGCTCAAGGTCCGTTATCCACAGGTCCGAAAACTTGTCCCTCTTTTCGCAACAGAATTTTTTGCCTCCTGACATCCGGAGGCCTTATAGGTGTTGGGCAAGTGATACTACCTCTCTCCACAAGAAGGATTTGTGATACTTCTTATATATTGTTCAATTTCTGTTCTTCCTGATTGCTGGAGATGAGGAGTGTATGTGGCTGAATAGTAAATTACACCCCTGCAATTCTGCTTCCAGCAATTTTCTCTTTCATGATTCAACACTCGATTCTTTACATCGTGTGATTCACCTATGTCTAGAACTGTCCATGTTTCACCTGATTTACACCATATTACATAGACCCCTGATCTGGATTCAAGATTATTTGGATCTGTCCATGCCCCTTCGAACTGATACCCCCATCGTTCAAATGACATAACTTTCTCCTTCTACAAAATTTTTTAACTTTCTCATAGATTATTCATATTTCATCAGGAGATGGAAAATCCTCATAACCTGCATACATAACGTAGCCGACATAGTTAACATAGGGGACTATTCCAATTCGATTCGCGTGTGGCATAAACCCAGCCTGACGTAAGGACTTTTTACTGAGGCAGGTTATTAGACTATCATTTTTAATTTCACCAAGATATTGACCGTCAGGGGAGTAGACTTCATCACCATAAAATTTGCCAACATGCCTACCGTCATGTGTCCACAGAGCATCGCCATCTCTATATCCAAAAAATTCTCCCCCCCATGTCCAAAGTGGTTTCATCATTTAACCTCCTTATGCCCAACGTCATGGGTCACTTGCCCACATGAAGCAAGGCCGAAGGCCGCAGCGGAATGCCAGTCCACTGCACCCAATTGTTACGTCTTGTAAAATTCTTCTTCGGTCATGCCTATAGCGCGTTCATCTTCATCTAAAGCCCACTTTAGTTTTACTGTCGTCTCAAAACTCTTCCTTATGGATGCATCAGTTCCGTTTCTAAGACTTTTTAAATAGTCTTCAAAATGGTTTTTGATACTCTCAAAAAAAAGCCTGGGATTTATAACTATTGACTCAATTCTAGAGGTGTCTAAGGTTTCATTATTTCTAGGGAATGAAATAATTATTGGTTCTCTAGGGATATCACTGAAAAATACTCGATTTCTAAACATACCATCGTGAGCAAACCCACATCTTACTTGATCATAGATCGCACGTAGAACAAATTTGCGGGCATCCCTATCCTTATCCTGGATTGGGAAGACTCTGGAAAAACCTTTCGCGAAAAATTCAAACGACTTGTTTTTGCTGTCTTCCCCCGAAAGATATATTTCAATCCCCTCAAAATATGTCATTAAGAGGGCTACAGCAGCAATCTGACAATGGGGTATTTCAAGCAGTCGTTTTGCGGGCATTAGAAACCAATTTCGCATTCTATCTTCGAAGACATCAACCAAGTCTTCATAAGTTGGCGATTCCAACTTTTCGTGAGTAAAATTTGGGCTTATAAAATTTAGCGTAACATATTGCATGGTTTCTCCCCAGACATAACGATCCGGGTCAGTTGCCGCCAAGGAGCGTAGCAGATTGGCGGTCAAGTCCACCCAATTGTTATGTTTTTCTTTTTGATAAAGGATGTTTCTTTTTTCCACAGGACTCTATCCAATGTTGGCTCATTAACTCCTTCTTCGGAGTGTCAACTATTACCTTCAATTGGTTAGGCGTTAGATTACTTTCAATGTCTGTGCAAAGACCCTCTATTCTATCCTGTAAGTATTCTTGAACTTTCGAAATACAGAATTCAATCTTGTTTAAGTCTACCATCATGGACATTGGCGTTCTAGTTGTTTGTCCGGGTCTATTAATCTTTACCTTTCCAGGAACTGGACAATTAGGGAGACAGAACAGTTGGTGCCTGTTCGCTTCAAATTCATGGTGAGCATAAAATTTATCTCTAAGATCCATTGTATATCTATGTTTATCTTTGTCCTTATTAAAGATCTTATCAACTTGCTGGGCAAGGCTGGTTCTACCTTCGCTACTTCTGAATTGTTTTGCATATAGAACAACAACATATGAGAGCATACATTCTGAAATTGTCCAGGGATAACAACAATTCAATAACTTCTGGATCCTTTGCTGACTTTCAACAGTCTGAATATGCCGCAAGGCTCTTAAAGCGTCTTCGGCATCGTACATATCATATTGTATTTCTATGAGTGATTCGAGTTGTTTAATTTTTCTTAATAGGCGAGCATCGTTTTTAAATTCGGGCTGATCGATTGGAATTGGTATGCCAACAAAATCAATTGCAGCCATCTATTATTATCCTCTAAAACATAGCAGGCATTGTACTGAATCTTGACTAATAGATATCACAACATTTCTGCACTGAAAATAGAAAAAATATTCTGTATGGTACCGTAGATCTTGGAAGTATGGTCCAATGGTCTTTAATAGTTGGGCCAAAATGCAAAAAGATCGTGGGAAATATAATGCTAGTTCCCTGGCTAGTTTTGTGCTGCACTATTTAGCTGGGTGAAATGTGCAGTGGATACACAAATTCACTGTATCCATAAGATCAATACGATAGAAACCTGATGTCAGCTCCCAAAATTGAGTTCGTATCTTGATATTTTCCCTGCCTAATTATGCCAACCGTTGTCTGCCTTCTTTGATTTTCCACCTATAGGCACCGTATCCTTGCACTGATTAATTGACTATGCCAAGGAGCGCTAATCCAATGTCTCTCAAGAAAGTCAAAAAATCTAAACAAAAATCAAGGATTCCCGGGGTGGACGTTGGAGAAGTTGTGGATACCAGCCTTGGTCCTAAGAAGAAGGTTTGCTTCAACATCGGTGGCAAGTGGTATTTCAGGATGGTCGATCCCGATTGGAAGGCACCGGGTAGACCGAGGAAAAGGCGCAAGGCCAAAGGGCCAAAGATAAAGGCAAGCTAGTTTATGGATCCAACAAACGCAATAGACACAACGAACTCAAAAGACACATAGACCCAATGAACCCTAAAGACTCAATGAACCCAACGGACTCCATGACCGCAAAACCTTCCCAGTGGACAGTAATGGTTTATATGGCAGCAGATAACAACCTGGACCGTGCTGCACTGAGGGACATATCTGAGATGGCAAGGGTCGGATCAACTGAAAAGGTTCACCCCGTGAAATCCCCGAAGGGGTGCAGCAAAGCTGCGTTTCACGGGATAAATATCCTTGTTCAGCTTGACAGGGAAGCAGACCGGAAAACTCGAAGGTTCCTTATCACTAAAGGCGGAGGATACTGGAAAGACTGCGTTGAGACTTTTGAGGAAACCAATACTGGAAATCCCCATGTCCTTGAAAATTTCATGCTCTGGGCGATAGAGAAATACCCTGCCCGTCGATACTTCCTCATACTCTGGAATCACGGGGGCGGGTGGTGGGAAGATCCCAGGAGACTTGCCTGTCCACCAGACAGGAGCATAGCATACGATGATTCCTCAGGTGGTGATGCACTGGACAACAAAGAACTGAAAGGAGTCCTTTCCAATATTACAAGGAAACTTGGAAGGCCCCTCGATATTCTCGGCATGGATGCGTGTCTCATGAACATGGTGGAGGTGGCATATCAGCTCAAGGATTATGTCCACATTATGGTAGGCTCAGAGGAAGAGGAACCCTTTGATGGATGGCCCTATGACCGAATCCTTAAGATCATCAAAAACAGACCCGGCAGCTGGCCCACTACCATAGGGAAAAGGATCGTAAGGGAATACATCAAGTCCTATCGGGGAAAGGGGGAGAATGTAACCCAGTCTGCGCTGAATCTCAAGAAGATTGGTGATGTGGTCAAAAAGCTGAATGACCTCTCCAGGGAGCTTATCTCCTCCTTTGACATGGATCTTTATGAGGCTGTTACCTCCTCGTGGAAGGATACACCCAAGTTCTTCAGGAACAGCTACATCGATCTTTACCGGTTCACTCAACTCCTGAGGACCAGATGCTGGCAGGGGAATATAAAGAAAAAGGCAGGAGATCTTTTAATGACCCTTAGGCCAGGAAGGAGAAAGGCGATCCTCTACCAGCGACACCTCGGAAGAAGGATGAGGTACACACATGGCCTATCCATATATTTCCCCCAGACATGGATCAATCCCAGATACCGGGCGCTTGATTTCTACAGGGACTGCAGGTGGGGAGAGTTCCTGCAGAAATATCTCAATAGGGGTCGCCGAGCTGGAATATAGGAATATGGTGGGAGAAAAATGAACAATTTGGAATCCTGTATCATAGAGATCAAGAAGGCTATAGCAAGGATAGAGGAGCAGATAAAGACGATCTTCAAGGTCATTACAGAACAAAAGGAATTATCAGACAAGCTCCACAAGGAGCATTTTGACGACACAGAAGGTATAGGGAAATCAATGGCAGAGCTCAATGTGATAGTTACCCGTCATGATGTTGAGCTATCTACTATGAAAGAGAGCATAGATCATCTGATGAATGTTATTGAAGAGCAAGCACAGATCATCTCAAGGACAAAAGGTATTGCAATAGGTCTAGGTATGGCAGGAGGGGCAATAGTCTCCATCCTGACCATTTTAGCAGAAATCATAAGGTGAGTGTCTTAATGGTTGAATGGTTGAGTGGTCAAATGCTTACCCACTTGACTATTTAACGATTTAACTACTTAACCAAAAACAGAAAGGAGGTGAAAACAGATGTCCCACAGACAGGAGCTTGTCGCCAAATTTGCCAAAAGGGCCAATGTCTCCAGGAGAAATGCAGGTGTTTATCTGAATATCCTTCTGGATGTGATCCAATTGATCCTCGCAAGGAAGGGAGAACTGAAGCTTCCAGGATTTGGCACCTTCAGGGCAAAGGCCGTGCCTGAAAGGAAGGGGATTAATCCCTTAACAGGGAGGAAGGTCACCTTTTCGCCCGGTGTCAGGGTCAGCTTCAAACCAGGTAGGCCCCTTAAAGAGAAGGTGGAAAAGGGGAGCTTTCTTCGGGGTCAGGGTGAAAAGTCATCCAAACGTAAAAAGTAGGTATATTTCCGGGAGGCTGATAACCCAGAAGGGGAGGGGATAAGATTCACATTCTCCTCCCTTTTCTTATGAGGATTTCACCTTCCCATTCTTTCCAAAATATTTATTGATCACAAATATTTTTACCCCGTTAGAAAGAAAGTCCAATTTTGGAGACCAGGGGAATAGAAAAACAGGATGCGAGATTGGGGTTTAAAGCCCAACCCAAGCATCTAACGGGGTTTGCAAAAACAGAATGCTGGAAAAGGATACCCAGGGACATAACATAGAGATTCTTTTTGGCCCTGAAGATCGCATCGTTGACTATGCCATGAGGC
>QMLZ01000153.1 GCA_003646995.1 Deltaproteobacteria bacterium
GCTGGTGGCGTATTTTTCAATGGAGAGGGCAGCATCTTCTACCTTGGAGTTGAAATAATTATAGGGCAGGACTGATAGGATGGCTATGGCCAGGCCTGCAGCAGTTGTTATGAGTGCCTGGGCGATGCCTGCTGTCACGGCCTGGGGATGCTCTATGCCAGCACTACCCAGGAGCTCAAATGAACTAATGATTCCTATTACAGTACCGAAAATCCCCAGCAGAGGGGCCACTGTAATCATGGTATCCAGCACCCCCATGAACCGTCTCATCCTCTTTATTTCATCGGATGCTGCAGCTTCCATGGCCTTTGTCATGGAAAATTCCCTGTGCAATATCCCGCTTACAAGAACCCTGATCACAAAGTCTTTTGACCCGCTAACCTTATCCTTTACGCTGTTCCACTCACCCCTCCGACATATTTCCAATACCTCATCCACCAGCTTTTGGTCTCGGCGGACTCCCTCCCTCGCCCAAAATAGGAACCTTTCAATAATAACCGTAAGGGCTATTATAGAGCAGGCCAGCAGTGGATACATCACAGGCCCACCTTTCTGAAAAATCACCAGCATCTTCGTCTCCCATTGCCTTCCTTAAGCTTGTTAGCCTTCATAGCTTAGCACCATAGGCCTATTGCCTCATGCCTGGTTTTTATTGCCTTGCGCCCTACGCCCTACGCCTTACGCCTGTTTTTAAATCACACTTACCCTCGGCGCCCCTGTCACCGGATTCTGATCCACCACTGCAGCACAATCGTAAACATGTTTTATACTTTCTGAGGTTATTACTTCATGAGGGCTGCCCATGAATACCATTTGACCCTCTTTCAACATTATGATCCGATCACAGTATTTTGACGCCAACTCAATATCATGGGATACCACTATTGCTGTAATGCCCTTGGAGCGAACAAGCCAGGAAATGAGCTCAAAAATCTCCTTCTTGAATTTCAGATCAAGAAACGTCGTAGGCTCATCCAGCAGCATTACACTTGGTTCCTGGGCTAAAGCACGTGCTATAAGCACCCTCTGCCTTTCTCCACCTGACAGTTCGTGGATGGACCTATTGGCAAATTCAATGGAATGGGTGGCCTCCAGGGCTCCCTGGGCTATCTTTATATCCCGCTCCCCCTCGAACTGAAATCGTTTTAAATAAGGAAACCTTCCCATAAGCACCACTTCCAGCACTGAAAACGTGAAATGAAAGTGAGTTTCCTGCGGGACCATTGCCACTTCCCTTGCAATATGGAGCCTTGAATAGGATCTCACCGACTTTTCCTTTAAAAAAACATCTCCTTGTTTGGGCCTGATCAAGCCGTTGCCCAGCTTGAGCAACGTTGTCTTGCCGGATCCATTGGGTCCCAAGATCCCGATAAGCTCACCCTGTTCAGCCTGAAAACTTATGTCCTTCAAGGCCCACATCCTGTCCTCGTATCGAAACCCCACCTTTTCGAAACTCATCGCCGCGCCCATCTACTTCCCCTAGCCTTTAAAAGATAAATAAAAAACGGCGCTCCCAGAAACGCGGTAATCACGCCCACGGGCAGCTCACTTGGTGACATAACAGTCCTGGCTGCAGTATCCGCCGCAATCAAAAATAGGGCTCCACCAAGGGCAGAAACCGGCATAAGCAATCTATTGTCCGAGCCAAAGATCATTCTCGCCAAATGAGGTACAATCAATCCAACGAACCCGATCAGTCCTGTAAAAGAAACCGCCAACCCAACCATTAATGAGACGACGAGAAAGCACACGACTCTAGCACTTTGAACATCAACCCCCAGATGAAGAGCGCTTTCCTCACCAGCTGCCAACAGATTCAGATGCCTGGAAAAGGAATAGAGTAAAAAGAAACCTGCCACAGCAACCGGCGCAATTATTACTGAGTATGAGATCCTGCTCTGAGAAAGGTCACCGTAAAGCCAAAACAGCATGGAATGAAGCCTGTCTTCGCTTGAAGTAGCAATAAAGAACATTATGACTGCAGTAAAGAAGGCATTGACAATCACGCCCGCTAGAATTGCTGTGGAAGATTCCACACCCATGCCCCTGCCACTGATGACAAAAACAAGGTAAATTGTTATAACCGCTCCCAGGAACGCAAAAACCGGGACACCCAGACCGAAAGAGAAACCCAGGATTATTCCAACAACCGCTCCAAACGCCGCGCCACTGGACACGCCCAGAACAAAGGGGTCAGCGAGGGGGTTGCGCAAAAGCCCTTGAAAAACGAGGCCGCCTAGTGAAAGGGTAAAACCTGCAAGACCTGCCAAGAAAATCCTGGGAAGCCTTATTCTAAGTATAATGAGCCTCGTGGCCTCTTTGACCTGGGATTCGTCTGAGAAAACCTTGAGTACGTCCATGAAACTAATCTTGGCCGTTCCACAGACTAAGGAGACCAGTACGGCAGCCGCCAGTGCCAGAGTCAGTGCGAGACTAACCACAATCACACGCCGTCCTGTTAGTGGTCCTGTTTGTGAACTCACCCACTTACTCCGTGCGCTGGTTTCTTCCGATTTCGGGATGAAGCAGCCGAGCAACCGTTTCCAGCCCATCTATGATCCTGGGAGACGGCCTGTCCAATATGTCGGAATTTACAAGGTATACCCGATTATTCCGCACAGCCGGAATACTTTTCCAAATCATCCACTCTCTTTTTGCCTTTTCGAATCTCCCGCCCCGTTCCATAGATGAGATTATTATCACCTCGGGCTTGCGCGCGAGCAATTCTTCCACGCTTACTGTGGGATATGTCACCGAGGCATCTTCCATCACGTTTCTTCCCCCCGCCAGCCTGATTACATCGTTGTGTATGGTATGGCGGCTCACACTGATTATGGGTTTGATGTTTATCTGTATAAACACAGACGGCTTCGGCAGGTTTTTCACTGCTTCTTTAACTGCCTTTATCCTGCTGGTTAAAGACTCCGCGAGCCTCTTGCCTTTTTCCTCAACTCGACAAAGCCTTGCAACGGAAAAAAGCGTGTCAGCCACGTCCTCCACATGCCGCGGGTTTACAATATAGACAGGGAGCCCTGCCTGCTCAAGCAAGGCAACAGCATTTGGCTCGTTACCATCCTTGGTGCCTACTGCCAGGTCTGGTTCGAGCTCCAGTATCCTCTCCACGTTAAGATGCGCGTAGCTGCCCACCCTTGGTTTTGCCAAGGCATCCCGCGGGAAATCACTGAACATGGTAACGCCCACTATTCTATCTCCAAGCCCAAGATAGTAGAGGATCTCCGTTACACTAGGAGCCAACGATACAATTCTCTTCGGAGGCCCATTAATGCGCACATGCCTCCCTACAGCATCCACAAAGGTTTCTGCCATGGCCTCACGGGGGCCTACAAGGCCATAGATCAATATCAACAATACAGCCATTAATGTGCATACACATCTGTTCATAGTCTTTATTCCACACCAATCAAGGAATTCCTCGGGGTTCCCCGGCCCCGCGCCCCGGATCAGCTCCTCTGCTTAATCTGAACCAGCAGTTCATTGCAAAGATGGGGGCTGAGCTCATATGTTCCGGTACTCGATATGCAGTTTTTCCTACACCATCTTCCGTATTCCCTTAATACGGATGGATCATGAATAATCAGGATCTCTCCCAGCTCCAGCAGTTCATTCATAATTCTCCAGTAAATTTGCATTGCCCATATTCTCCTTTTACAAATAAAAATCCCCGGCTCGACCCAAGTCGATCCGAGGATGTCCCGTTTTCATCCTCCAAATCTTGTGGCTAGACCCAATCCCCGAGGCCGAGCTTACAATCCAGGCAGGTCTTCTGACTCGTGGATCACCCTACTTGCCCTGTTGAATAGGCTCCCCTTTGGGAAATTCAACAGAGCTCGCCGCGCCTTCCCGCCGAGGTAGCTATCAGCTTTCAGCTACCAGCAATAAACACTCCCTTTCCTCAATAAAGCCGGTCGCTGAGTGCTGATCGCCTCCTCCCAGCAGTGGCCTCCTTGCGGCTTTCGTCCCCACTCACAGCCGCGGGCCGGTCCCGGATTCACACCGGGTTCCCTTTTAACCCACCAGAGCGCTCTGGTAGATTAAGCCTAATCCTAGGCACCTGGAACAAAAATTTTATATCTGCACTAAAACAGGTTTGTCAAACAGAAACTCTTAGTAACATTATGGAAGGTCTTCCCCATGCACGGGTTTTGTGAAGCCGGTTGGTGGATTCCGGTGCCTCCCGCCCATTGCAGTTGTATCTTTCCTTTGGTAAGAACTTGGGCTAGCTTTTACTTCATAAAAATATGAGAGAGATCCCTCGTTTGGAGATTATGTGCACATCTGCAAAGGGCGATAGCCTAGTAATTTTTACTTCCAATCAATGCAGCGCCTATCGCCCCCACCATCTGGGGATCTTTTGGAACCAAAGGCTTTTGACCGAGAAACTCGCTCATAAGGGCAACCATGCATTGGTTTTGTGCTACCCCTCCTGCAAAGACCAAAGGCCCTGTCCTCATGACCCTTCTCAACATCCCGGCACACCTGCGGGCTATTGCCTTGTGGAGGCCCAAGGCCACGTCCCTCCTGTCGTGACCCCTTGTCACAAGGGAAATAACCTCCGATTCTGCGAACACTGTGCACATGCTGTTGATATTGACGGAGTTCTTTGCGTTGAGGGCTTGCTCCCCCATTTCGTTCAAATCATAACCAAGACTTTGGGCCATGACCTCTAAGAACCTGCCCGTTCCCGCGGCACACTTATCATTCATCTCGAATTTTACAATCTTGCCCGCCTCGTTGAGCGCTATGGCCTTAGAGTCCTGGCCGCCCACATCGAGTATGGCCCTTGCCTCTGGAAAAAGAAACCTGGCCCCAAATGCGTAGGCTTTGATCTCAGTTACTGTTTCAGCGCCCATATGCACTCGGGCAAGCTGTCGGCCATAACCTGTTGCGACCATGTGATCATACTCCACACCCTCGAGCAGTTTCATTGCCCTTGCCAAGGGATCAAAGCCGGAATCTGCCTGCATGGTAATATCTATCTTTCCATTTTCCAGCACTACCAGCTCCATACTCCGCGATCCTATATCAAGCCCTGCAACTTTCATTTTATCTGCTCAATGAAGGCCTCTACCCTTGTCCTAAGCTGACCAATGTCTTCCATACTGTAATCTGTATCAACTCGCAGCACAGGTATCCCCTTATCCTCAAGGGCCTTTTCCACTTGCATGGATTCCACAAGGTATGGCTGGCAGAAATTCAAACAGTAATGGATCACCCCATCTGCATTGTATTGCTTATACATCTCAGTGATATGGGTGATTCGCTCGTAGTTCGGGGTGAATATGGCACAATCAATCTTGAAATAGCGCTCCACCAAGGAATCAATGAGTTCATCGACTGTTTTGCCCCGGCTTTCTATAAGATGACGCGTCCCTCTTTCACCCACGCAGGACTCCTCTCCCACGATAACTCCACCAGAAGTTTCGATAATCCATGGCAATTTCCAGTTGGGCACTGCCATTGGGCAACCCGAAATGAGTATCCTGGGGCTACCTTGTTCTGCCACCCCCTCTTTATTCTCGATCCTTTTCTCCAGTTCATCAGCGATCTCGTTAACAGATGAAGTAAATCGAATGGGATCATCATAAAAGTACACCTGATTAATGAGAAGCGCATCAAGGCCAGAAATAGGAACCGGATCTGTCTTGCGTAGGCTTGAAAGCCTATGGATTGCCTTTCGTTTGTTATTAACTAATTCTATGCCCCTCTTAAGCCTCTGTGCATCAATCTCTATTCCGGTGAGCTCCTCTAGCGTCTTCTTAAATCGCATATACTCAGCCTTTAGCAGAGCTCGGCCCTGACTTGACTTCACTTGGGGGAGATCCATTACGTATAGATTTGAGACTAGGTCTTTCAAGATTTCATGTGATTTCTTTTTTCCATCGCAGGTGTTCTCACCTACGATCATATCTGCTGATTCTATGTAAGGGCAGACCTTGCCTAGTTTGAATCCAAATGCTGACTTGATAAGCGAGCAAGTATTGCGGGGCAAAACCCTTTCCACCTCATCGGTAGCAAAATCTGCCCCGGTGCACAGGCCAACCATAACAGCATCTGCAGCCAGTACGATCTCCTCTGGGACAAACACACAAAAGGCACCTATAACCTTTCTGCCTTTTGCCTTTCCATCTAATAGCTCCTTTATTCGCAGTCCATGTACTTGGCTTATTACAAAGTCAAAATACTTCATGCCAGCGGGTCGGTTTTCTTGTTCCATGTAAATGTCTTTGTAGCCCTTACCAAGAACATCCAACAATGCGTCATGAGCTGCCAGGTCAAGTCCCAGGGCTTTCCACATTTCCCTATAGTCCTCGTTCATTCTTATTTCCTCCTGTGTTGATTTATCTGGAGTTAGGTTTTCTTTAGTGTAGGTCTGCTAATAGCAGTCCTGAGCCGGGGTGCATGAGGGAATGACGTATCAAAACTAATGAATTCACATTCTAAGGAGCCGCCCTAGGGAATCCCTAGAGTCCTTTAGGCCAGAACCATGACAGCACCACGATTATGAATTTTATTGAGGAATAGTCAGAGGAGAGACTTTCCGGCCTGGCCTCATGCCCACCGAGCCCGGGTAGCCGCGATGACCTTACCTCAGGTAATGCTGAAAAATCTCAACATGGATATGCTCCTTTTGCAAGTACCTTTAATACCGACAATGTTATTAATGGAAACATCGATATGTCAAACTGGTTTTTTCTATAAAACAAAACAAGGCTATAGGAATTATCAATAAGAATATGGCCTCAATCCAATTAAAGAAAAGTTTTTCATCCCTTGATAACACCCAATCGGGGACCTTGGTTGTTAATCCAATTCTTTCGACATAAACGCCCTAGATCTTTTTTCTACAAATTCCTTGACAGAAATCTTTTTTAGTAATAGTTAGAACA